>JBIIQK010000273.1:0-2726 GCA_044342135.1 Cyanobium sp. | reverse complement strand
TGGAGATGGTGGCCCAGGCCAAGGTGCTCTACCTCGAGGGCTATCTCTGGGACAGCGACGAGGCCAAGGCGGCCTTCATCGCCGCGGCCGAAGTGGCCCGCGCCCATGGCGGCGAAGTGGCCCTGAGCCTCTCCGATGCCTTCTGCGTGGAGCGCCACCGCGAGAGCTTCCAGGAGCTGGTGGATGGCCACGTCGACATCCTCTTCGCCAACGAGATGGAGATCACCGCCCTCTACAAGGCCAACAGCTTTGAGGAGGCCGCCGACCAGGTGCGGGGACGGTGCAAGGTGGCCGCCCTCACCCGCAGCGAACTGGGCTCCGTGATCCTCAATGGGGCGGGCAGCCACACCATCGCACCCGTCCAGCTCGGCCCCCTGGTGGATACCACCGGCGCCGGCGATCTCTACGCCGCCGGTTTCCTGCACGCCTACACCCAGGGCCAGGACTTGGAGGCCTGCGGCCGCCTCGGCTCCCTCTGCGCCGGCCAGGTGGTGACCCAGCTCGGCCCCAGGCCCCAGGGATCCCTCAAAGACCTGGTGGCCCAGCATCTGGGCTGAGGCTTTCGCTGAGCCACTGGCCGTAGCCCCCGGCGGTGCCCGCCGTCCAGTGGATCCACTCGGGGGTCTCGTAGCTGTGCAGCTCCTGCAGTGCCAGGCGCAGGGGCTCCAGCTGCTCGGGGCTGGTTTTCAGCAACAGCTGCACCTCCTCATCCGCCGTGATCCCTCCCTGCCAGCGGTAGTGCGACTGCACCGGCAGCAGGCTGGCGCAGGCCACCAAGCGGCGCTCCAGCAGCGTCGCCGCCAGGGTGCGGGCCCGATCAGGGTTGGCTTCGGTGGTGAGCACCAGGGCGATGGACAGGGCCGGGGGCGATGGGGTCATGGCAGGCCGTACAGGACGTCCAGTGTCTCCAACAAGGCCCCCTGGCTGAGGAGCTCGGACCCCTCTGGCTCGGGAGGGCGGGCCAGCAAGAGCAGCCGAAGCCCCTCGCGGCTGCAGACGTGCCGCCACAAGCGTTCCGTCGATCCACCCGACTGGCGCGCCAGCACGGTGCCGATCCGCCAGCGGCGCACCAGGGCCCACTCCACCGTCTCTCCTGACCCGGGCCGCAGGCAGGCCACCCGCTCGGGGGCCAGACCAGCCGCCATCGCCTGTTGCAGGGAGTGGGCACTCGGCAGCAGCCTGGCGTGGTGACGGGCCCCAGGGCTACAGGCCACGGCCTGGGCCAACTGGCGGGCTCCGATAGCCAGCAACAGGGACTCGCCCGCGAGGGGGATCGCACGGAGATCCTCAAGCCCGGAAAGCAGGGTGGCCGGGCCCTCCGGGCTGGGGCGCAGCAGCCGCAGCAGCCGTTGCCCGCGGTGGCTGCAGACCACAGCGAGCTGCCGGCTCACCTGACGGGCGAAGGGATGGCTGGCATCCACCACCACCCGATAGGGCCGGCCAGCGGTGGCGGCGGTGGCCAGCTCGGCCTCCACACCGGCTTCCCCGCCCAGGGCACCGACCTGGATGGCCAGCCCCGGATGGGAGCGGTAGGCCTGGGCCGCAGACGGACTGACCACACTCACGGTGAGCTGCCAGCCCCGCTCAAGCAGCGCCGCGGCCAGCTCAGGCCCCTCCCCCGTGCCGGAAATCAGCCACAGCCGCGGACAGTCCTGGTGGATTTCGGGTCGGTGCATCAGGATGGGGCCCCACCCATGGTTGCCGGGGAGTGAATCACTGTCTGATTGAGGTCGAGGTGCTGGAGGCGCCCCAGGTGCGCTACACCCAGGACAACCAGACGCCGGTGGCGGAGATGGCCGTCCAGTTCGACGGCCTCCGGCCCGACGACCCCCCGTCCCAGCTCAAGGTGGTGGGCTGGGGCAATCTGGCCCAGGAGCTGCAGAGCCGGGTGCAGGTGGGTCAGCGGCTGATGCTCGAAGGGCGGCTGCGCATGAATACCGTGACCCGTCAGGACGGCGTCAAGGAAAAGCGGGCCGAATTCACCCTGGCACGGCTCCATGCCCTTGGCAGTGGGGGAGCCCCAGCCATGGCCCCCTCCCCTGCCGTTGCCCAAACCCAGGCCACCGCCGCCCCGGTGCGCCGGGCTCCTGGGCCAACGGCGGCAGCCCCGAGCCCCGCCTCCAGTGCGGCCCAAGCCCCGCAGCCGGCCAGCCAGCCGCCCACCTGGAACACCTCGCCCCTGGTTCCGGATCTGCCGGACGATGACGACATCCCCTTCTGAGGCCTCTCGGCCAGGAGTGGTGCACGCTCAGTCGGTGGTGGGGAGACAGGCGTGATGCTCACCCACCTGGTCGAGCAACTGACCCAGTTCCCGCTCCAGGGCAGCCAGGTCCAGGCGCCACTCGGGCCAACGACCGGCATCGATCTGGCGCAGCAGCCAGAGCCGATCAGCCCGCAGCGTCTCGATCAGCTCGCTGGTGGTGGGCTCGGTCGCCATGGGGATACAGGAAGATGGCTGGATGCAAGCCATTCTCTCCCCCGGCAGCCTCGTCACGATTGCTGGAGCCGTGCTCACAGTGGTGGGCTCGATTGCCTACGCCACCGACAGTCCCAACCTGAGCCTGCCGACGATCTTCTACGGCATTCCCATCCTGTTGGGTGGCCTGGCTCTGAAATCCTCGGAACTCCCCCCTCCCCAGCGTCTGACGCCAGCCTCCCGCTTCAAGGCCCTGCGGGACCGGCCTGACAGCGAACCCCTGCGCAAGCTGCTGGCCGACGTCGACCGC
>JBIIQK010000038.1:0-9679 GCA_044342135.1 Cyanobium sp. | reverse complement strand
CAGTTCGACGGCCCGCAGGCAGCCCTCCAGGATCGGGCCCGGCGCGTGGTCGCCGCCCATGCCGTCCACGGCCACCCAGAGGCGATCCGCGTCGTTGATGGGCTTGTCTTCATCGGGCCCGCCCAGGCCGCGCTGCAGGCGCCGCAGCGGATCGAACACCAGGGGCTGCAGCACCGTGTTGGCCATGTTGCCGGCCACGCTGGTGGCCGCTCCGGCCGCTCCGGCCACGTTGCCTGCGACCGTGCCAGCGGTGTTCGCGGCCGTATTGGCGGCCGTGGTGGCGGTGTCCACCAGGCTGGTCACCGCAGCGTTGCGGCGATACCAGATCACCAGCCGGCGAATGGCCCGGCTGGGCTTGGCGCGCTTGTCAGGACCCTTCGGAGGCAACGGCGTCAACGATGCGTTGGAACAGATATCCGGTGCCACGAGCCGTGAGGATCAGCTCGGGGTTGGCCGGATCGTCCTCCAGTTTGGAGCGCAGCCGGGAAATATGGACATCCACCACCCGGGTGTCCACGTGGCGCTCGGGGGTGTACCCCCACACGTCCTTGAGGATCTCGCCGCGGCTGAAGGGTTCGCCGCTGCGGCTCACCAGCAGCTCCAGCAGGCTGAACTCCATGCCGGTGAGCCGGATGCGCTCGTCGCCCCGGTACACCTGGCGCTTGTTGGTGTCGATGCGCAGGTCCCCCACCGTGATCACGCCGGAGTTGGGGATGCCGGCCACGGCTTCTTTCTCCACCCGGCGCAGCACGCAGCGGATGCGGGCCTCCAGCTCCTTGGGGCTGAAGGGTTTGACGACGTAGTCGTCGGCGCCCAGCTCCAGGCCGGTGATGCGGTCGGCCACGTCGCCCAGGGCCGTGAGCATCACAATCGGCACGTCCGACTCCTTGCGCAGCTCCTGGCAGACGCCGTAGCCATCCAGCTTCGGCATCATCACGTCGAGCACCACCAGGTCGGGCTGGCTGGTCTTGAACAGCTCCAGGGCTTCGACGCCGTCGCAGGCGGTGACCACCTGGTAGCCGATCATCGACAGGCGCGTTTCCAGGATCCGGCGGATGCTGGCCTCGTCATCGACGACCAGGATCGTCTCTTTGCCGTGGTTGGTCCCGTGGATGGTGGTGGGGGCGGAAACCGTCATCGCCGCAGCCGGGCTGCTACATCAGGTAGCCCCTACTGAAAAGGCCTGAGGGGCGAACTTTTCATTCAACGCCACCTTTCTTCATACAGCCCCCTCGCTTCAGTCCTGCCCGTGGCCAAGCCCAGCTCCGTATTCGTCTGCACCAGCTGCGGGTCCCAGACGCGCCAGTTCTTCGGCCGCTGTTCCGGTTGCGGCAGCTGGAACACCCTGGTGGAGCAGAAGGCCGCACCGGCGGCCGACAACCGGCGGCGGCGGCCGGTGGTCGAGGCGGCTGAGCTGGCGGGCCAGCCCCGGCGATCGGAGCCGATCCAGGCGGTGGGGGAGCGCCCCCTCCAGCGGCTCAGCAGCGGCTATGGCGAACTGGACCGGGTGCTGGGTGGCGGCCTGGTGCCCGGATCCCTGGTGCTGGTGGGCGGTGACCCGGGCATCGGCAAGAGCACCCTGCTGCTGCAGAGCGCCTGTTCGATGGCGGGCCGGGCCAGCGTGCTCTACGTGAGCGCCGAGGAGTCGGCCCAGCAGGTGAAGTTGCGCTGGCGCCGGCTGGCCCAGAGCACCCAGGCCGATCCCCGCGGCGATGCGGACGGCGAGGCCCTTGGCGATCCCGGGGCGGGGGCCGATTTCCAGCTGTTGGCGGAAACCGACCTGGAGCTGGTGCTGCAGGAGCTCGAGGCCCTGCGGCCGGCGGTGGCCATCATCGACAGCATCCAGGCTCTGCACGATGCCGAGCTGGGCAGCGCTCCGGGTTCGGTGGCCCAGGTGCGTGACTGTGCCGCCGCCCTGGCCCGCATCGCCAAGCGCCAGGACACGGCCCTGCTGCTCGTGGGTCACGTGACCAAGGAGGGCGCCCTGGCTGGCCCCAAAGTGCTGGAACACCTGGTGGATGCGGTGCTCACCTTCGAGGGTGATCGCTTCGCCAGCCACCGGCTGCTGCGGGCCGTGAAAAACCGCTTCGGAGCCACCCACGAGCTGGGGGTGTTCGAGATGCGCGACCGGGGCCTGGCCGAGGTCACCAACCCCAGCGAGTTGTTTCTGGGCGGCGATGAGCCCAGTGCCGGCACCGCCACGATCGTGGCCTGCGAGGGCACCCGGCCCCTGGTGGTGGAGCTCCAGGCCCTGGTGAGCACCACCAGCTACGCCAGTCCGCGCCGCAGCGCCACCGGCATCGCCGCCAACCGTCTGCACCAGATCCTGGCGGTGCTGGAAAAGCACCTGGGCCTGCCCCTCTCCCGCTTCGACTGCTACCTGGCGGTGGCCGGGGGCCTGGAGGTGGAGGAGCCGGCCGCGGATCTGGGGGTGGCTGCGGCGGTGGTGGCCAGCTACCGCGACCTCACCCTGCCGCCCGGCACGGTGCTGGTGGGGGAGCTGGGCCTGGGCGGCCAGCTGCGGCCGGTGGGCCAGCTGGAGCTGCGGCTGCAGGAGGCGGCGCGGCTGGGCTTCACCCGGGCGGTGGTGCCCAGGGGATCAGGCCTGGCCAAGGCCGCTGCCGGGTTGGGCCTGCAGCTGCTGGAGGCCGGTGGCGTGGCCGAGGCGCTGGTGGCGGCCCTGGGGGTGAATCCGGCGGATGACCGGGCCTGAGGCGGCTCAAAAGTAGACGTCGACGCTGCCGCGGCCGCTGGTCTTGAGCCAGTTCTGGGCCTCGATGTAGTTGTTGGGGGCCAGGCGGATGGCTTTGCCCCAGAAGTCGGCGGCCTGGTCGAAGCAGCGATCGGCCTCATCGGCATCGCCCCGTTCCTCGGCGATCGAGCCCAGGTGGTGGTGGATCACCGCCATGTTGTTGAGGGCCTGGGGCATCTTGCTGTTGAGATCCAGGGCCTGGCCGTAGAAGTCGAGGGCCTTGGCGTGCTCGCCGTTGCTGGCGAACACCAGGGCCATGTTGTAGAGGATGAAGGCCTTGTCATTGGGGTCGTCCTCGAGCTTGAGGGCTTCCTCGTAGTTCTCCAGGGCTTCGGCGTATTCCCCGTCGGCCTGGGCGCTCATGCCGTCCCGGTAGTAGGCGAAGGCCTCCTTGGCGCGCCGGTTGGTGGGCAGCACCTTGAGGATCAGGTCCGCCATCACCGTGAAGCTCTTGTCGATGAAGTTGTCGTTGCGTTGACTGCGGGGCACGGTGACGTCGGTGGGCTGCGTGGCGCCCATCCTGACGGATCTCCCTAGCCTGAGCCGATCTCCTCCTTGCCGGCCTTGCCCACACTTCAGGAGCCCCTCCTGCTGGAGCCCCTCCTGCTGGAGATCGAGGGCATGAAGTGTGGTGGCTGCGTCCGGGCCGTCGAACAGCGCCTGCTCGACCAGCCGGGCGTGCGCCAGGCCAGCGTCAACCTGCTCACCCGCACCGCCTGGGTCGACGTCGTGTCGCCGGAGGCCAACCAGGGAGCCCTGCTCCAGGCCCTGGAGGGTCTGGGTTTCCACGCCCGGCTGCGGGCCAGCGACGGCGAGCTGCCCACCCGCAGGGAACGGCTCCAGGCGCGCACCTGGTGGCAGAACTGGCGCCAGCTGGTGGTCGCCCTGGCCCTGTTGCTGGTGTCGGTTCTGGGCCATCTCGCCCTGGCTGGGCTTGGGGCGATCTGGATCCATGCCCTGGTGGCCACCGTGGCCCTGGCCGGCCCCGGCCGGCCGATCCTGGTGCGGGGCGTCCAGACCGCCCTGGCCGGGATGCCCAGCATGGACACCCTGGTGGGCCTCGGCGTGCTCAGTGCCTACCTGGCCAGCCTGGTGGCCTTTCTCTGGCCCCAGCACGGCTGGCCTTGCTTTTTCAACGAGCCCGTGATGCTGCTGGGCTTCGTGTTGCTGGGGCGTTTCCTGGAAGAGCGCGCCCGTTTCCGCACGGGCCGGGCCCTCGAGGAGCTGGCCGAGCTCCAGCCCGACACCGCCCTGCTGCTGCTGGGTGAGGGCCCACCCCGTCCCGTGCGGGTGGGCGGCCTGCGGCCCGGGGATCGCGTTCAGTTGCTCCCCGGCGATCGGGTGCCGGTGGATGGGGTGGTGCTCGAGGGAGCGTCGGCGGTCGATGTGTCCGGCCTCACCGGCGAGCCCCTGCCCCTCCAGGCGGCCTGCGGCAGCGAGCTGGCCGCGGGCAGCCTCAACCTGGAAGCCCCTCTGGTGCTGCAGGTGCGCCGCCGCGGCGCCGACAGCGCCATTGCCCGGATCATTCACCTGGTGGAGCGGGCCCAGGCCCGCAAGGCGCCGATCCAGGGGCTGGCTGACCGGATGGCGGGCCGTTTCACCCTGGTGGTGCTGGCCCTGGCGGTGGCCACCCTGCTGTTCTGGTGGCTGCTCGGGACCCACCTGTGGCCCCAGGTGCTCAGCCCCAGCCCCGCGGCAGACCTGATGGGCGGGCATGGTGCCAGCCACGGCGTGATGGGAACCGCCGCCGAAACCCCGTTTGCTCTGGCCCTCCAATTGGCCATTGCGGTGTTGGTGGTTGCCTGCCCGTGTGCGCTGGGCCTGGCAACCCCTACGGCCATCACCGTGGGGACGGGCCGCGCCGCCCGGGAGGGACTGCTGTTCCGGGGCGGCGATGCGATTGAAACCGCCGCGGGGCTCCGGGCCATGCTGTTTGACAAGACCGGCACCCTGACCCGCGGCCGGCCCCTGGTGGCCGCGGTGCTTCCCCTGGCTGAGCTCGGTGCTGATCGGCTGGTGCAGCTGGCGGCGAGCCTCGAGATGGGCAGCCGCCATCCCCTGGGCTTTGCCCTGTTGCAGGAGGCCCAGCGCCGCGGGCTGGAGCTGCTGCCCGTGCTCGAGGCCCACACCAGCGTGGGCCAAGGGGTGGTGGGCTGCATCGATGGCCAGCGGCTGCGGGTGGGGCGGCTCGGCTGGGTGGAGGCGTCGCCCGCGCCGGAGCTGCTGGCCCACCAGAGCCAGCTGGAGCGCCACGGGGCCAGTGTGTTGGCCGTGGCGGGTGAGCAGGGCTTGCTGGGGCTGGTGGCGGTGGAAGACCAGCCGCGCCCCGATGCCGCTGCGGTGCTCGCCGACCTGCGGGGTTTGGGGCTGGAGCTGGGCCTGCTCAGTGGGGACCGGCGGGAACCGGTGCAGCAGCTGGGGGCTCAGCTGGGCTTGAGGGAGGCTGAGCTCGCCTGGGAACTGCGGCCCGAGCAGAAGCTCGAGCGGATCCTGCAGCACCCTGCCCGCGGCGCCCTGGCCATGGTGGGAGATGGCATCAACGATGCCCCGGCCCTGGCCGCGGCGGATCTGGGCATCGCCGTTGGCACCGGCACCCAGATCGCCCAGGACACGGCGGATCTGGTGGTGATGGGCGACCAACTGGACGGCATCGTGCGCGCCGTGGTGCTGGCCCGCCAGACCATGGCCAAGGTGCGCCAGAACCTGGCTTGGGCCTTCGGGTACAACCTGATCGTGCTGCCCCTGGCCGCCGGCGTGCTGCTGCCGGGCTTCGGGGTGCTGCTCACTCCCCCCCTGGCGGCCCTGTTGATGGCGATGAGCTCGATCACGGTGGTGGTCAATGCCCTGCTGCTGCAGGATGGGGCCCACCATTCCCGCTGATTCCCAGGTGGCAGAACCGGCGATGGGCCCGCGCGGCCGGTTCGTGGTGCTCGAAGGCATCGATGGCTGTGGCAAGAGCACCCAGCTCGACGCTCTGCGCACCTGGCTGCCCGGCAGCGGCCTGCTGGCGCCCGGTGCCGAGCTGATTGTGACCCGGGAACCGGGGGGCACGGCCCTGGGTGCCGCCCTGCGTCAGCTGCTCCTGCATCCCCCGGGCGAGGCGGCACCGGAACCGATGGCCGAGCTGCTGCTCTACGCCGCCGACCGGGCCCAGCACGTGGAGCAGCTGATCCGGCCAGCCCTGGAGGCGGGCCACTGGGTGTTGAGCGACCGCTTCAGCGGCTCCACCGCCGCCTACCAGGGCCATGGCCGCGGCCTCGACCATGGCCGGATCGCCCAGCTGGAACAGCTGGCCACGGGCGGCCTGGTGCCCGATCTCACCCTCTGGTTGGAGCTGCCCCTGGCGGAATCCCTACGCCGCCGCGGGGATCGCGCCGCCGACCGGATCGAGGCGAGTGGCGAGGCCTTCCTGCAGCGGGTGGTCACTGGTTTCGGGGTGCTGGCCCGGGAGCGCGGTTGGCTGCGCGTCGATGCCACCCAGTCGCCGGTGCAGGTGGCCGAGGCCTGCCGCGCCGCCCTGGCCAGCCTGGCGGCCTGCCCGTGACGGCCCTCTTCGACGATCTGCTCGGCCAGCCCAGGGCTGTGGCCCTGTTGGAGGCCTCCCTGGCCCAGGGACGCCTCGCGCCGGCCTACCTGTTTGCCGGCCCCGATGGGGTGGGCCGGCGGCTGGCGGCCCTGCGGTTCCTCGAGGGGGTGCTGGCGGGCCAGGGCGGCGCTGCCGGCACCCGGCGGCGGCTGCAGGAGGGCAACCATCCCGACCTGCTCTGGGTGGAACCCACCTATCAGGACAAGGGCCAGTTGGTGCCCGCCTCCAAGGCGGAGGAGCTGGGGTTGGCCCGGCGGGCCGCGCCCCAGCTGCGCCTCGAGCAGATCCGTGAGGTGTCCCGGTTCCTATCCCGCCGACCGGTGGAGGCCAAGGGTTGTCTGGTGGTGCTCGAGGGGGCCGAGGCGATGGCGGAGGGAGCGGCCAATGCCCTGCTCAAAACCCTTGAAGAGCCCGGCGATGGCCTGCTGATCCTGATCGCGGCCGCCCCGGACCAGCTGCTCACCACGATCCGCTCCCGCTGCCAGCAGATCCCCTTCACCCGGCTCAGCGCCGGCCAGCTGGCCACGGTGCTGGAGCGCTGCGGCGAGCCGGGGATCAGCGATGACCCGCCGGTTTTGGTGGAGCTGGCCGCAGGATCGCCGGGGGCGTTGCTGCGGTGCCGTCAGGCCTGGGCTGCCCTGCCGGAGGGCCTGGCCGACCGTCTGCTGGGGTTGGCTGCGTCGGCCGATCCGGTGCAGGCCCTGGCCCTGGCCAGGGATCTGGCCGAGGCCCTCGACGCCGAGCAGCAGCTGTGGCTGCTCGGCTGGTGGCAGCTGGCCCTCTGGCGCCGTCAGGCCCCCACGGCCCAGCTGCAGCGCCTCGAACGGCTGCGCAGCCAGTTGCGCTCCTATGTGCAGCCGAGGCTGGCCTGGGAGGTGGCCCTGCTGGAACTGGCCGGCCTCTGAGCCTGGCGATCAGCTGGCCTGGGCCTGGCGGGCTTCGTGGATCAGGGGCACCAGATCGGCCACCTGGTCGTCGCTGGGCAGCTCCAGGCAGTAGCCCGCGCCGTAGACGGTCTTGATGAACCGGGGTTTGCGGGGATCGGGTTCGAGCTTGGTGCGCAGGTGCCGCACGTGCACGCGGATCGTTTCGATGTCGTCGTCCGGTTCGTAGCCCCACACCTCCTTGAGGATCAGCGAGGGGGCCACGGTCTGGCCGTGGCGCTGCAGCAGGCAGTGGAGAAGTTCGAATTCCAGGTGGGTCAGGCGCACCGGGGCATCGAACCAGATGGCTTCAAACCGCTCTGGCACCAGGGTGAGACAGCCGTAGCTGAGGATTTCGTTGTGCTTGGACGAGAGGGGGGCATGGTCGCTGCGACGCAGCAGCGCCTTGACCCGTACCATCAGCTCTTCCAGATCGAAGGGTTTGGCGAGGTAGTCGTCGGCACCGGAGTTGAAGCCACTCACCTTGTCCTTGACGCTGCCCAGGGCTGTGAGCATCAGGATTGGGATCTTGGCGGTGCGCTCATCGCGCCGCAGGCGCTGGCAGAGGGTGAGCCCATCCACCTTGGGCAGCATCAGGTCGAGCAGGATCAGATCCGGGCTGTACTGGAGTGCCAGGGCCTGGCCCTTGATGCCGTCATCGGCCCGTTGGACGTCAAAGCCACCGTGCTCGAGGTGGCCGGCCACCAGCTCGCGCATGTCGCTGTCGTCTTCGATCAGCAGGATGCAGGGCTTCATGGAAAAAAGGGGGGCGTCAGCGGAGGACGACAACGGGTGACGTCCGGCAGTGAATCAATCGCTACCGCTGCAGCGAATTTGAATACATTTTCTCCGTTTTTGCCTTGACGGCGAGGGTCGGCCTGGGGGATGGGTGCGCTCCGGAGGCCCGTTTGGGGGCTCCTGGCCCCGGCTTGGGCATGGGCAGGGGGCTGAAATCCAGTGCTCGCCTGAAGCGCGTCGGCCGCCCAGGGCCAGGGATCTTCAGGATTTTTTAGGAGTTCAATGTTGCGGCCGGTTGGGCTTTGCCGGAAGGGGCCCCGGCTCGCGGCCCATAAAAAAACCGCAACCCGAAGGCTGCGGTTGATTCAAAAGACTCCCCGGGCGGGATTCGAACCTGCGACCAATCGATTAACAGTCGATCGCTCTACCGCTGAGCTACCGAGGAATACGCCGGACGGATCCGGTCCGAAGACCTTACCCCTCAGGCCCGCCGCCCTGCAAGGGGGCCAGCTGGGCGGCCAGGGACGGGCCGTTTTGCCACCGGCCGACGGCGCCGTGTTCCATCAGGGCGGCGCCATCACAGCGCTCCAGCTCCTCGAGGCGGTGGGTGATCCACAGGGCAGTGAGGGGGGTGTCAGGGCGATGGGTGAGCTGCCACAGCAGCTCCAGCACGTCCCGCTGGCTGTCGGGATCGAGCAGGGCCGTGGGTTCATCCAGGAGCACCAGCTCCGCTGCGCTGGCCAGGGCTCCGGCGATGGCCAGGCGTTGTTTCTGGCCACCGCTGAGGGTGTGGATCGGCCGTTCGCCCAGCTCCGCCAACCCCACCTGCTCCAGGGCCAGGGCCACCCGGCGGCGGCGTTCGTCGTCGCTGAGATCGGCGGGCAGGCCGAGTTGCAGGTCGCTGGCGCAGCTGGGCAGCAGCAGCTGGTGGTCGGGGTTCTGGAACACCAGGGCCGCCTTGCCGGCGGTGTGGATGCGGCCGTTGCGGGGCTCCAGCAGGCCGGCCACCAGCCGCAGCAGGGTGCTCTTGCCGCTGCCGTTGCTGCCCACCAGCATCCAAAGGCCGGGGTGGGGAATCTGCAGGGTGCAGTGGCGCAGCGCCGGGCGGCCGTTCGGCCAGGCAAAGCTGAGCCGCTCCACGGTGAGAGGGGAGATCATGGCCTGGGGATTTCAGCCCTCAAAGCTGAATCCAGGCCGCTTGCCGCCGCTGCCTGCCGCCGACTTCTCGTAGAGCTGAACGGCCACCACTTCGCTGCTCAGCAGGCTGATCCGCTTCTCCTCCTCTTTTTCGCAGCTGAGCTCCAGCACCCGCGGGCCATCTCCCTCGAGGGCCTGGCGCACCTGGCCATACACGGCCTGGGCGTCGGCCAGTTCCTTGCGCTGCACCGCAACGGGCATGGGGCTGAGCTTGAGGGAGAGCTCGACGACGTACATGGAAGGGAAAGGGGGGTGCCCCCACTGTGGCGAATTCGGTCGCGGTTGGCGCCTTAGGTAAATGTGCTCACTCTCTGCCCGGGCTTGCGCACTTGACGGCCGCACCCCGTAGAGTTCGCTTGTAACGCTTCATGAAGCCGCTCTCATGACGATCGCTGTAGGGCGCGCGCCGCAGCGGGGATGGTTCGACGTCCTCGATGACTGGCTCAAGCGCGACCGCTTCGTATTTGTGGGTTGGTCGGGTCT
>JBIIQK010000271.1:0-2750 GCA_044342135.1 Cyanobium sp. | reverse complement strand
GCTCTTCCCACAGCGGCAGCTGGGTCTCCAGATCGGCCAGTTCGCGGCTCTCCTTGAAGCTGCGTCGCCGCGGCGCCGCCGGGCGTTCGGAGCGGCTGGGGGCCTGGGCCGCTGGGGTCGGTTGGGCGGATGGGGTGCATGGGGCGGCACTGGCCAGCCGGGCGGCCTCCTGGCGGGCGGCGCTGGTCTCCAGGTAGGCGCTGTAGTTGCCCTCGAAGCGCTGCAGCTCGCCATTCTCGAAACAGAACAGCCGATCCACGGTGCGGTCGAGGAAGTAGCGGTCGTGGGAGACCACCACCACGCAGCCGCGGAAGTCTTCGAGGAAGTCTTCGAGCACGCTCAGGGTCTGGACGTCCAGGTCGTTGGTGGGCTCGTCGAGCAGCAGCACGTTGGGGGCCTCGATCAGCAGCCGGCAGAGGTGCAGCCGCCGCCGCTCGCCGCCGGAGAGCCGGGCCACCGGCTGGTGCTGCTGGGCCGGTGGGAAGAGGAAGCGCTCCAGCAGCTGGGAGGCGCTCAGCTCCTCACCATCCACCGACACCCGGCTGGCGGCGGCCTGCACCACCTCCAGCACCTTCTGGTCGGGCTTGAGCAGCACGTCGCTGTGCTGGTCGAAGTAGGCCAGCTTCACCGTTGAACCCAGCTCCAGGCTGCCGCTGCTGGGCTGGCGCCGGCCGGCGATCACCTCCAGCAGGCTCGACTTGCCCACGCCATTGGGCCCGATGATGCCGATCCGGTCCTCCGGGCTGAAGTCGTAGCTGAAGGCGCGCAACAGCGGCCGGGCTTCGGGGCCGTCGCCGGCGTTTACCCCCAGCGCTTCGGCCGTGATGGCCCGCTTCCCCAGCCGCCGGCTGCTGGTGGCCAGGCTCACCTGGCCGCGGCCCTGGCGCTGGGGCGCTTCCCGCATCGCCTCGATGCGCTGGATCCGGGCTTTCTGCTTGGTGCTGCGGGCCTTGGGGCCCTGCCGCAGCCAGGCCAGCTCCCGCCGCAGCGTGCCCTTGAACTTGGCGGCCGAGGCGGCTTCCGAGGCCTCTTCTTCGGCCTTGTGGGTGAGGTAGGTGGCGTAGTTGCCGGCGTAGCTGCGGGCCAGGCCCCGATCCACCTCCACGATCCGCCGGGTCACCCGATCCAGCACGTAGCGGTCGTGGGTCACCAGCACCAGGGCGCCGGGGAAGCGGTCGAGGTAGCTCTGCAGCCACTCCACCCCGTTGGCATCGAGGTGGTTGGTGGGCTCATCCAGCAGCAGCACATCCGGCTCCGCCACCAGGGCCGCCGCCAGGGCCACCCGTTTGCGGTAGCCGCCGGAGAGGTCGCCCACCTTGCGGTCGGTGTCGGTGATGCCGAGCCGATCCAGCACTTCCCGGCACTGCTGTTCGAGCCCCCAGGCGTTGAGCTGGTCCATGCGGCCGTGCAGGTCGCTCAGCCGGGCCAGGGCCGCGGCGTCCTCCGGGTCATCTGCCACCGCCTGGCTCAGGGCCGTGTGCTGACGCAGCAGGGCCATTTTTTCACCGCTGCCGGCGAACACCTGCTCCAGCACGGTGTGGTCGGGGTCGAGGTCGGGCTCCTGGTCCACCAGCACCACCCGGGTGCGGGGGGCGCAGCGCCGCTGGCCGTTGCCTAGGGGCTCGTGGCCGGCCAGCACCTTCAGCAGGGTGCTCTTGCCGGCTCCGTTGGGGCCGATCAGCCCCAGCCGCTCCCCCTCACCCACGTGCAGGGTGAGGCCCTCAAACAGGGTGCGGATGCCGAAGTCCTTGCCGGCCTCCACCAGGCTGATCAGGCTCAAGGTGCGACTCCCTCGGTGCTGGTCGCCTGGGCCTTGAGGTAGGCGAACACGCTTTTGTCTCCCACATCGGCCGCGGCGGGCATGGGGAACTTGCGCAGGCAGAGCACCAACAGCAGGGCGCTCTCGAGGCCCAGCAAGGTGGTGGTGGTCGGGCCGCCCAGCAGGCCGGCCAGATACCCGAGCAGGGCGATGGGCAGCAGCAGCGTCACGCCGATCGCCTCGGGACGGCGAAAGCAGAAAAATTCCTTGAAGCCCACGCCCGCCAGGGCGGCGAAGAAGGGGCCGATGGCCAGGATCCAGAGCGGTTGCTGGCTCACGGCCGCCACCATGCCGCCGGGGCCGCTGCGGGCCGCCAGCACCACGGCCCCTCCACAGCCCAGCAGCCAGAACAGCTGCAGGGCCCGGTGCAGGGGCACCAGATAGATGTGGATCCAGCGCAGGGCCAGGCCCAGGCCCACCGCCATCAGCACCATCCAGGGCCAGAGCTGGCCGGGGCCGAACTGGCGCCACTGCAGCAACAGACCCCCCTGCCCCACGGCCACGGCGGTGAGGGCCAGGCGATAGCCGAGCACCTCGCGCCGATCGGTGGCATCAATCGTGAAGGGTCCGTAGACCCCTTCAAACACGGGATCAGCCATTGGTGTTTCCCGGAGCACGCATCGGTTGGGTCTCCCCTGGCCCCCCCAGAGCGGGTCGACCTTCCACCAGTGTGGCGAGGGGCGGTCCCGCCGGAACGATTCCCGAGGGATGGAGGGGGAAGAGGGCGCCGAAGTAGTCCCGGCGCCAGGCCTCCGGCCAGCAGGTGGCCGCCACACCCGGCAGGGCGTGAAAGCGCTGGCGCCAGTGCCAAAGGGCCGGCAGCTGCCACAGAGGCAGGCGGCTGCAGCCGAACAGGGGTGCATACACCAGCTCCAGCCGGATCAGGGTGGGGAATAGCACCACGTCCGCCAGGCTCAGCTGGGGTCCGCTC
>JBIIQK010000037.1:0-9712 GCA_044342135.1 Cyanobium sp. | reverse complement strand
GACTTCGTCGGCTTCCACTTCGGCAAAGCCACCCATCAGGGCGATCGTGGACCAGTTGCCGCCGGAGCGCAGTCGCATCACGCCGGTGTCAAGGGCGGCCAGCATGGTGACGTGCCCGGGCAGGATGCCCACCTGACCGGTGGTACTGGGCAGGATCACCTCTTCGGCGGTTCCATCAAAAACGCTCTGATCAGGGGCCAGAACGCGCAGGGTGAGACTCATGGGGGGAGGTCCTCAGAACGGGGAGGGGATCAACCCTTGGCTTCGGCGAGGATCTTGGCGGCCTTGGCCTTCACCTGGTCGATGTTGCCCACCAGGTAGAACGCCGCTTCCGGCAGATCATCGAGTTCGCCGGCGAGGATCTGGTTGAAACCAGCGATGGTTTCCTCCAGCTTCACGTATTCACCTTTCTGACCGGTGAAGATCTCGGCCACAAAGAAGGGCTGGGAGAGGAACTTCTCGATCTTGCGGGCCCGGTCCACCGTGCGGCGGTCGTCTTCGGACAGTTCGTCCAGACCCAGAATGGCAATGATGTCCTGGAGCTCCTTGTAGCGCTGCAGGGTGGACTGCACGGCGCGGGCGGTGCGGTAGTGCTCATCGCCCACAACGGCGGGCTGGAGCATGGTGCTGGTGGAATCCAGGGGATCCACGGCGGGGTAGATGCCCTTGGAGGCCAGGCCGCGGCTGAGCACGGTGGTGGCGTCCAGGTGGGCGAAGGTGGTGGCCGGTGCCGGGTCGGTCAGGTCGTCCGCAGGCACGTAGACGGCCTGGATCGAGGTGATCGAGCCTTCCAGGGTGGAGGTGATGCGCTCCTGCAGCATGCCCACGTCGGTGCCGAGGGTGGGCTGGTAGCCCACGGCCGACGGCATGCGGCCCAGCAGGGCCGACACTTCAGAGCCGGCCTGCACGAAGCGGAAGATGTTGTCGACGAACAGCAGCACGTCCTGCTTGTTGGCGTCACGGAAGTGCTCCGCCATGGTGAGGGCCGAGAGACCGACGCGCATGCGGGCGCCGGGGGGCTCGTTCATCTGGCCGTAGCAGAGGGCCACCTTCGACTTGGAGAGGTCGTTGGGGTTGATCACCCCCGACTCCTTGAACTCCTCGTAGAGGTCGTTGCCTTCGCGGGTGCGCTCGCCCACGCCGGCGAACACCGACACACCGCCGTGTTCCTTGGCGATGTTGTTGATCAGCTCCTGGATCAACACGGTCTTGCCCACGCCGGCGCCGCCGAACAGGCCGACCTTGCCGCCCTGGCGGTAGGGGGCCAGCAGGTCGATCACCTTGATGCCGGTCTCGAACACCTTGGGCTTGGTCTCCAGCTCGGTGAGGCTGGGGGCTGCGCGGTGGATCGAGGCCGTCTCGGAGGTGGTCACCGGACCCTGCTCGTCGACGGGCTCGCCGAGCACGTTGAAGATGCGGCCCAGGGTGGCCTCACCCACGGGAACGGAGATGGGAGCGCCGGTGTCGAGGGCTTCCATGCCGCGCACCAGACCGTCGGTGGTGCTCATGGCCACGGCCCGCACCCGGTGGTCGCCGAGCAGTTGCTGCACTTCGGCGGTGAGGGCGACCTGCTGGCCTGCGGAGTTCTTCGCTTCAATCCGAAGCGCGTTGTAAATCTTGGGCAGCTTGCCGGCCGGGAATTCAACGTCGAGAACCGGGCCAATCACCTGCCGGACGATGCCTTTGGTGCCGGTGGCGGTAGCAGCTGCCATAGGAAGGGAAGACGCAAAGAGTGCTGCGGCGGGAACCATCCCACCTGAAGCGGCGCAACCTTACCACTGCGCCCGGCGCCCGAGACCAACCTGGACAGGACGCGCCGGGGGGTTCGGTCACCCGCACAGCTCAGGCCTGGCCAGGGCGGTGTGCGCCCGCATAGGTTGGCACTCAACGGGCTCGAGTGCTAATTCGCCGCTTCGGCGCACTCCCGCTCGCTGTTCTGTGGCGTCTTTGGCGCCATGCCGCTGCTGTCGCAATTCATCCATGGCTGCTGTTTCTCTCAGCGTCTCCACGGTCAAGCCCCTCGGAGATCGCATTTTCATCAAGGTGTCGGAGTCGGAGGAGAAAACCGCCGGCGGGATCCTGCTGCCCGATACCGCCAAGGAAAAGCCCCAAGTGGGCGAGGTGGTTCAGATCGGCCCCGGCAAGCGCAATGACGACGGCAGCCGCCAGGCTCCCGAGGTCAGCGTGGGCGACAAGGTGCTCTACAGCAAGTACGCCGGTACCGACATCAAGCTGGGCAGCGACGAATTCGTGCTGCTCTCCGAGAAGGACATCCTCGCCATCGTCAACTGAGCTGATCCTGCGCGCTATGCGATCACCTGAGGTGGTCGCTTAAGCCCGTTTCCGATTCACGAACCAACCCCATACCGACATCGCCTTCCATGGCTAAGCGCATCATCTATAACGAGAACGCCCGCCGGGCCCTCGAAAAAGGCATCGACATCCTGGCTGAGGCCGTTGCCGTCACCCTCGGTCCCAAGGGCCGCAACGTGGTGCTGGAGAAGAAGTTCGGCGCTCCCCAGATCATCAACGACGGCGTCACCATCGCCAAGGAGATCGAGCTCGAGGATCACATCGAGAACACCGGCGTGGCCCTGATCCGCCAGGCAGCCTCCAAGACCAACGACGCCGCCGGTGACGGCACCACCACGGCCACCGTCCTGGCCCACGCCATGGTGAAGGCGGGTCTGCGCAACGTGGCCGCCGGCGCCAACGCCATCACCCTGAAAAAGGGCATCGACAAGGCCTCCGACTTCCTCGTCGGCAAGATCAAGGAGCACGCCAAGCCGATCTCCGACTCCAGCGCCATCGCCCAGGTGGGCACCATCTCCGCCGGCAACGACGAAGAGGTGGGCCGCATGATCGCCGACGCCATGGACAAGGTCGGCAAGGAAGGCGTGATCTCCCTCGAAGAAGGGAAGTCGATGACCACCGAGCTGGAGGTCACCGAGGGCATGCGCTTCGACAAGGGCTACATCTCGCCCTACTTCGCCACCGACACCGAGCGGATGGAAGCGGTGCTCGAGGAGCCCTACATCCTGCTCACCGACAAGAAGATCGGTCTGGTGCAGGACCTGGTGCCCGTTCTCGAGCAGATCGCCCGCACCGGCAAGCCCCTGCTGATCATTGCTGAGGACATCGAGAAGGAAGCCCTCGCCACTCTCGTGGTGAACCGCCTGCGCGGCGTGCTGAACGTGGCTGCCGTGAAGGCTCCCGGCTTCGGCGATCGCCGCAAGGCCATGCTCGAGGACATCGCCGTTCTCACCAACGGTCAACTGATCACCGAGGATGCCGGCCTCAAGCTGGAGAACGCCAAGCTGGAGATGCTGGGCACCGCCCGCCGCATCACCATCAACAAAGACACCACCACCATCGTGGCCGAGGGCAACGAGGTGGCCGTGAAGGCCCGCTGCGAGCAGATCCGCAAGCAGATGGACGAAACCGACTCCTCCTACGACAAGGAGAAGCTGCAGGAGCGTCTGGCCAAGCTGAGCGGCGGTGTGGCCGTGGTCAAGGTGGGCGCTGCCACCGAGACCGAGATGAAGGACAAGAAGCTGCGCCTGGAAGACGCCATCAACGCCACCAAGGCGGCCGTTGAAGAAGGCATCGTTCCGGGTGGTGGCACCACCCTGGCCCACCTGGCTCCCGCCCTCGAGGAGTGGGCCAAGGCCAACCTGTCCGGCGAGGAGCTGATCGGCGCCCACATCGTGGCTTCCGCCCTCACCGCGCCCCTGATGCGCATCGCCCAGAACGCGGGCGTCAACGGCGCTGTGGTGGCTGAGAACGTGCGCAACAAGCCCTTCAACGAGGGCTACAACGCCGCCACCGGTGAGTACGTCGACATGCTGGCCGCCGGCATCGTCGACCCCGCCAAGGTGACCCGTTCCGGTCTGCAGAACGCGGCTTCGATTGCCGGCATGGTGCTCACCACCGAGTGCATCGTGGCCGACATGCCCGAGAAGAAGGACGCAGCTCCTGCCGGCGGCGGCATGGGCGGCGGAGACTTCGACTATTGATCTCTTCTTAGATCAACGGTCGATTCCCGATTCTTCCGATCCAACGTCGAGCGCCCCTGCGGGGGCGCTTTTTTGTTGCCGCGGTGCGACGTGCCTGTATCGGTTCACACCAAGTGGGTCGGGTTTGGTAGCTGTTGCTACGGGTTGTCGCGGTGTGGCTGGCCAGGGTGCGGAGACCGTTCAGGCATTGCCTTGGCCTCCACACCGCTTCTTCTGCTGGTTGATCCGGCCCTGCGCAGTGCCAACAACGGCTTCGTGCTGACCAGCGCTGCGCTCGTGCTGATGATGACGCCGGCCCTGGCCCTCTTTTATGCCGGCTTTGTGCGCAGCCGCAACGTGTTGAACACGATGGTGATGAGCTTCGCGGCCATGGGTCTGGTCAGTGTGCTCTGGGTGCTGTTCGGCTACAGCCTTGCCTTCTCGCCCGGCCAGGGCGTGTGGGCTCCCTTTATTGGAGGGCTGCAGTGGGCGGGTTTGAGCAACTGGTCGGCGCCCTATGGAGATGGTCAGCTCAGTCAGGGTGCGGTGGCCTTCTTTCAACTCACCTTCGCGATCATCACGCCGGCGCTGATCTCCGGGGCGGTGGTCGAGCGCATGAATTTCCGGGCCTGGCTGGCCTTTGTGCTCCTCTGGAGCACGTTCGTCTATCTCCCCCTGGCCCACATGGTGTGGGGGCCTGGTGGTTTTCTGGGGCCTGAGGGCCTGGGTGCTCTCGATTTTGCCGGCGGCCTGGTGGTGGAGATGGCCTCAGGGGTGGGAGCTGCGGTCACGGCAGCGGTGGTGGGACGTCGTCGCAACTATCCCGCTCACAACTCGCCTCCCCACAATGTGCCGTTCATCCTCCTCGGGGCTGGACTGCTGTGGTTCGGTTGGTTTGGCTTCAACGGTGGCAGTGGCCTGGTGGCCGGCAATCTCGCGTCGTTGGCGTGTCTCACCACCAATTCCGCCGGAGCTGCGGCAGCTCTGGGCTGGATGGTGATCGAAACCTTGCAGCGTGGTAAGCCCACGGCCGTGGGCGTGGCTACCGGTGCCGTTGCAGGTCTTGTGGCGATTACCCCGGCGGCGGGCTTTGTGAGCCCGATCAGTGCCCTGGTGATCGGGTTCGCGGCGTCGCTGGTGTGTAACTGGGCCCTGCAGCTGAAGAACCGCTCAGGCCTGGATGACAGCCTCGACGTGCTGCCGGTTCATGGTGTGGCGGGGTTGCTCGGCATCGTGTTGACGGGGGTGTTTGCTGTGAAGGCGGTAAACCCTGCCGGAGCCGATGGCTTGGTAGCCGGAAGTGCTGCTCAGCTGCTGATTCAGCTCAAGGCCGCTGGATTCACGCTGCTGTGGGTGGGGGTGGGCACCTTCGTGATCCTGCAGATTCTGCGGATGCTGATGCCGCTGCGGGCCAGCGAAACCGATGAACGCCAGGGCCTCGACATCAACGCCCATGGCGAGGAGGCCTACAACACCGAGTTCACGGTGTGATGCCTAGCTTTTGACGGCGCTTTTGGCGTCAGGTTTGAAGGTGAGGGCCACACCGTTGTTGCAATAGCGCTTACCGGTGGGCTTGGGGCCGTCACCGAACACGTGCCCCTGGTGGCCGCCACAGCGCTTGCAGTGGTATTCGGTGCGGGGGACGAGCAGTTTGAAATCCACCTGGGTGGCGATGGCGTTGGGCAGGGGCTGCCAGAAGCTCGGCCAGCCCGTGCCGCTGTCGTATTTGGCCTTAGAGCTGAACAGGGGCAGGGCGCAGCCGGCACAGAGGAAGGTGCCGGCCCGCTTTTCGCCGTTCAGGGGGCTGGAGAAGGGGCGTTCGGTGCCCTCCCGGCGCAGCACCTGATAGGCGGCGGGGCTCAGCCGCTGTTTCCAGGCGGCATCACTGAGCTGCCAGGTTGGGTCCTGGGCCTTGGAGGCGGCGTTGGCTCGGGAGGCCCCGCCGAAGAAAGCTCCCAGGCTGGATCCCAATCCCACCAGCAGGTTGCGGCGCGGCATCGACATCGCGGTCTCAGCTCAGCCAGCCGGCGCTGAGCACCACGGCCAGTCCGAGAAAGATGGCCAGCAGGGTCCAGCTGATGCGATTGAGCGTGGCTTCGGCGCTGCGGGCACTGGTGAACATCGAGCCGCCGCTGGCAGCGAGCCCACCCATGCCATCGCCCTTGGGGCTATGCAGCAGCACGCTGATGATCAGCAGCACACCGCTGCCGATCCACACCCATGACAGCACCGACGTGATCACAGTTGTTTCCCTGGTGAGCGCAGGCTAGACGCCCAGGGTCTGGGGGATGCGGCTGGTGTCAGCGGTGGTCGCAGCCGGCAGGATCAGCGACTCGCCACTCATGGTGGCCGGCTTGGGGAGGTGGAGGATCTCCAGCAGCGTGGGGGCGATATCCGCGAGTCCACCGCTGTCGCGCAGCAGCACGTTGGTGCCATGGCCCGGCAGTTTGCGCTTCTCGCCCTCCACCAGGATCACGGGCACGGGGTTGGTGGTGTGGGCGGTCCAGGGCCGGCCATCGGGCCCCTCCATCATTTCGGCGTTGCCGTGGTCGGCCGTGATCAGCAGGGTGCCGCCCATGCGGTTGGTGGCCTCCATCAGCCGCCCAACGCAGGTGTCCACGGTGCTGATGGCTTCCGTGGTGGCCGCCATTTTGCCGGTGTGCCCCACCATGTCGGGGTTGGCGTAGTTGATCACCACCAGGGCATAGATGCCTTTCTGAATGGCGGCAATGCAGCTGTCGGTGAGTTGGCCCGCCGACATGGCGGGGGACTGGTCGTAGGTGGCCACCCTGGGGGAGGGCACCAGGTGCCGGTCTTCACCGGGGAAGGCCTGCTCAATGCCGCCGTTCATGAAATAGGTGACGTGGGGATATTTCTCCGTTTCAGCGGTGCGGAACTGGCGCAGTCCCGCTTCGGACACCACCTGCCCCAGCAGCCCGTCCAGGGATTCAGGCGGGAAGGCCACCGCCACGGGCAGCCCTTTTTCGTATTGGGTGAAGGTGACCACATCGATCGGGCTGATGGGCTCCCGGGGGAAGCCATCGAACTCGGCCAGCACCAGGGCTCGGATCAGCTGCCGCACCCGGTCGGGGCGGAAGTTGAAACACACCACGCCGTCACCGGCCTTGATCAGGCCCTCCGCCAGACGCACCGGTTCGAGAAACTCATCACCGATCTCCTGGGCGTAGGAGGCGTGAATGGCGTTGACCGGACTGAGTTCGGAGATGGGTGCCGGTTCGGTGTAGAGGCGGTAGGCCTTCTCGGTGCGATCCCAGCGGTTGTCGCGGTCCATCGCCCAATAGCGGCCGCAGAGGGTGGCGATGCGGCCCACGCCAGCCCGGCTGATCTGCTCCTGAACCTGCGTGACGAACCGCGGTGCGCTGCTCGGGTCGGTGTCCCGGCCGTCGGTGATCACGTGCACACACACGTCGTTCAGGCCCCGGGCAGCGGCCCAGCTCAGCAGGCCTGCCAAATGGGTGATGTGGCTGTGGACCCCACCGTCGGAGCAGAGGCCGATCAGGTGCAGGGTGCCACCACGTTGACGGAGACCCTCAGCCAGGGCATTGAGGGCGGGGTTGTCGGCGATGCTGCCGTTTTTCACGGCCTGACTGATCCGCACCAATTCCTGGCGGATGATCCGGCCGGAGCCGATGGTGAGGTGGCCCACCTCCGAATTGCCCATCTGCTCGTCCGGCAAGCCGACGGCCCCGCCACTGGCTTCGATCAGGGTGTGGGGATAGGCATGCCAAAGGGCATCCATCACCGGGGTGCTGGCGGCCCGGATGGCGTTGTGCTCGGCATCGTGGCTGTAGCCCCAGCCATCGAGAATGGCGAGCACCACAGGCGCAACCGAGGACGCGTCTCGGAAAGCTGGAGAAGACCCCTCGGACAGGGTGGATTGCTGCTGGGAGGGAATTGCTGTCACCCGTCTCACCTAGCGACCGTCTCGCCTAGCGACGTTGAATCAACGCCTTCCAGGCCCAACCTACAGTGTTGGAGTGCGGTGATCCCGCCTGATCCCGGCCTGGTCAGCCTTTGGCCACACGCTTGCTGCATGGCTCATTCCCCGTGGCCCATTCCCCGTGGCTGACCTGATGCACCGGCTTGAGTTGCTCTCTGTCCTGGATCTCGGCCGCACCCTCGACCGCCTGGCCTCCCAGGTGCTGGAGAGTGCCATCGACAGCCGCTCCCTGGTGTTGCTCGGCATTCCCACCCGGGGGGTGGCGCTGGCGGAGGTTCTGGCCCAGAGGTTGGCGGCGATGACCGGTCACCCGATCGACCAGGGCACGGTGGATCCCACGTTTCACCGCGATGATCTGGAACGGGTGGGCACCCGGCTGGGCCTCCCCACCGACCTGCCCGTGGCGCTGGATGGACGTCAGGTGGTGTTGGTGGATGACGTGATCTTCACCGGCCGCACCGTGCGAGCGGCCTTGGAAGCCCTGCAGGCCTGGGGCCGGCCCAAGCGGGTGGCTCTGTTGGCCATGGTGGATCGGGGCCATCGGGAGTTGCCGATTCAGCCCGACTTTTGCGGCCGGGTGGTGCCCACCCGGCGCCAGGAATCCATCCAGGTCTGCCTGCAGGCCATCGACGGAGAGGAAGGGGTCTATCTGCTGCGTCCGGAGCCCTAGGCGGGCTCGAGCTCATCGCCGCGGAAGTGGGCGCGGAATTTCCCAAACGCCACGATCACCGGCAGGGTTGGGCTGATCACCCGGCCCTTCCAGTCGTTGAGAACGGTCACCACTTCCCCGTGCTGACCCTGCAGGTCGAAGGCTTCGCCGCGGTGCTGGGGATGGTGGTAAACAACCACGCTCTGGGAGACCTTGACCTGATCACCTGGCTGCATGGCCCCGGAGCTTCATCGCGCGGCCAATCTTGTCATGCGCCACCCGCACCTGGGGATCTCCAGGGGTCAGCGCTGACAGGCTGTCTCCGGGCCGGCCTCCACCACTGTCCCCCCCAGGGCACGGCAGGCGTCCTGGAAGGCGGCCCATTCGTCCATGCCCTTGGCGATCCTCTGCTGCACCTGGGCGTCGAGTTGGTCGGTGGGAACGGTGTGGGGCAGCTGCCCGTGGGCGTCGTGTTCGCGCTCCTGGCCCGCCAGGCCTTCAATGCCCTTCTGCACCGTGGTCTGCAGCTCCCGGCTGTGGGTTTTCCACCAGGGATGGTCGATGCGGGTGAGGGCATCGAGGGCCTCCCACCAGCGCCGCTGGCCACTCAGGGCCTTGGCCCGCTCGAACTGCAGGCGGTTGCGGGTCCAGTTCTCCCGGAATTTGTCCCCCAGGCTGTTGCCATCGGCCCGCCTGTCCTCCCCCATCACGGCCAGGAGGGCCAGAGCAGCCGGCAGGTCTCCCTCCTGAAAGCGGGTCAGGGCCCGCTGTTGCAGGTTCTCCTGCCAGCGGTCCAATTGCTGACGGTCGGCCAGGCTGCCGGCCTGGGAGTTCACGAGTTGCAGTTGCAGTTGCAGGGCTGCGGCCCACTGCTGTTGCTGCCAGAGGCGAGCTGCTTGGCGGCGCCGGCAGCTTCCCTGCTCCGCCGGGGCCTGCCCCCCCAGCCAACGCAGGGCCTCCAACTGTTCGCTGTAGCGCAGGCAGGCCTGCAGATCCCCGTTCCTGGCGGCCTGCTCCAGCCGTTGGGGCAGTTGTTGCTCCCACCAGTAGGTCGCCCCGAGGCCGGAGGCCACCAGGCCCAGGGTGAGGCCCAGCCAGAAACGGGGC
>JBIIQK010000270.1:0-2765 GCA_044342135.1 Cyanobium sp. | reverse complement strand
TCCAGAGGCTGGGCACCTGCAGCTGGGCCGTGAGCAAGGGAATCTGGCGCACGGCACCCCGGTTGGTGCTGCAGGCCAGCAGCCCCTGGGCGGCACGGCGCTCGGCCAGCAGGGGGCTGCGCAGCGAATCACTGCCAGGCAGTTCGGCCAGCCAGCCCGGCCGCCAGCGCAGAAACAGGGCCCCACCGCGCCGCACCTGGGCAAAGACCCGGGGCTGGTAGACCCCGCCACCGGCGGCGATCTGCACCAGACCCACCAGCTGGCCACCGAGGTGGGGGGCGGCGTGCAGGGCGACGCTGCCACCGAGGGAGTGGCCCATCAGCACGATCGGGCGGTCGCCGGCCTGCTCCCGGGCTGCCTGCGCCAGCCAGCGGCCATAGCTGGCCAGGGTGGCATGCAAACCCCGCGGCCGCTGCCGCTGGCCAAAGCCGGGCAGATCGGGGGCCCAGAGGTCCCAGTCGGGAGCCAGGGCGTCGGCCAGGGGGGTCCACAGCCGCCCCGCCAGCAGCCAGCCATGCAGGGCCACCAACAGGGGTGGTGAAGCGGCGTGGGCCAGGGATCGGGGATCAGGAGTCCCCAGGCTGGCCCACCGGTCGCCGGCCCGGGCCGCCATCGGGCAGGATCGTGCCATTGCGTTGCACGCGGCAGTCGTGGCCCCGGCCGAGCTCCTCACCAGCCTCTACGGGGAGCAGCACCGGCTCTGCCCCACGCCCAACCCCCAGCTGAGCCTGGTGCTCAGCCGGGAGCGGGAGATCGATCTGATCGAGCTGGAGCAGCTCTGTGATGCGGTGGGCTGGAGCCGCCGGCCCCTGCGCCGGGTGCGCAAGGCGCTGCAGCACAGCCTGCTTCGCGTGGGCCTGTGGCGGCACGACCCGCGCCTGCCGAAGCTGGTGGGCTTTGCCCGCTGCACCGGCGATGGCGTCGTGGAGGCCACCGTCTGGGATGTGGCGGTCCACCCCCTCTACCAGGGCGCCGGGCTGGGCAAACAGCTGATGGTCTACGTGCTCGACCAGCTGCGCACGATGGAGGTGGACCGGGTGAGCCTGTTCGCCGACCCGGACGTGGTGGCCTTCTACGCCGCCCAGGGCTGGGAACTGGAGCCACTGCAGCGCCGCTGCGCCTTCTGGTACGCGCCCTAGGGCCGCCGCCCTTCAGCCGCAGAGCCGTAGTAGCGCGCCGCCAGGAGCTCGGCTGGCACGCCCCGCCGCCAGGCGCGCCGCAGGCGGGCATTGGCTAGGGCCGTCTGCCAGATCCCCAGGGCCCGCCAGCGCCGGCCGTCCACCCGCAGCCGGGCCTGCAGGGGGCGCAGACGGGTATGCCGGCGCAGGCGCAGCACCAGGTCCAGGTCTTCCATCAGGGGCAGCGGGGCCAGCCCTCCGGAGCGATCCAGCAGCGACCTTGGCAGCAGCAGCCCCTGGTCGCCGTAGGGCTGCTGGCGCCAGCGGCTGCGCCAGGCCACCGCCCGCTCCACCAGCCGCAGGGCGGGGTGGGGCCCATCAATCGCCAGGTCGAAATACCAGGCGGCCTCCGGCTGGCCCAGGGCCGCAGCCACGGCCGCGCGCCAGCCGGCCCCCAGCCGGGCATCGGCATGCAGCAGGAGCAGCCAGGAGCCGCTGCAGCGGGCGATCCCCTGGGCCAATTGCTGGCCCCGCCCCGGCGGACTGAACCACACCCGCGCCCCGGCCAGGGTCGCCACCCGCGCGGTGGCATCCGCGCTGGCCCCATCCACCACCAGTACCTCGGCGATCAGCTCCGGGGCGGCGGCCAGATCGGCCAGCAGCGCCGGCAGCCGGGGGGCCTCGTTGCGGGCGGCGATCACCACGGAAATCGGCGGCAGGTTCAGCGCCACGGCCGCAGGTCCTCGCCCCGGTCGAGGTCGCCCCGCCAGGGCAGCAGCGCCGGCTCCAGGCCCCGCTGGACCATGGCCGCCAGGGTCTGCTCCAGCACCTGGGCGGACCCCCAGGCCATTCCGCCCAGGAGCCGGGGGTCGGGGCGACGCAGGCCGAGCAGCCAGTACCCCCCATCCTCGGCCGGTCCCAGCACCGCGGGCCGGCGGTTCAACGCCTCGAAGGCCGCCGCCAGATCGACGGCCTCCAGCCGGGGCAGGTCACTGCCGATCAGCACCACCCGCCGGGCTCCCTCAGCCGCCGCCCGCAAAAACTGGCGGTGCATGCGCAGCCCCAGGCCGCCCTGGCCCTGCAGCAGGCAGCGGTCGGCCCCGAGCTCCGCCCCCCAGCGGCCGGCCGCCCTCGGGGCCAGCCCGTCGACGGCCAGCACCAACTCAAAGCCCAGGTGAGCGGAGAGGCTGCCGGCGACCGCCAGGGTGTGGCGGGCGAGCCGGGCCTGAATCCGAGCCGCCGGAGCGGCCCCCAGGCTGCTGGCCAGGCGGCGCTTGCAGCGGCCTGGGGCGGGCCAGCGGGCCATCACCACCAGCTGGTTCCTGCCGGATCGCCTCACCCCTGGCGCGGCAGTTCCGCCGGCTTGAGCTCCAGGGTCAGGCGCTGGTCACCGCGCCGCAGCGACACCGCCAGGGGCTGCCCCACCCGGCCCTGGTCCACCGCCAGTTGCACCTCGGAGGGGTTCTTCACCGCCTTGCCGCCCACCTGGTCGATCAGGTCGCAGGGTTTGAGCCCTCCCTTGGCGGCCGGGCTGCCCGGCATCACCTCCACCACCACCACCCCGTTCACCTCAGGCAGGCGGCACTCATCGGTGCTGGCATTGATTTCCCGGGCCAGCTGGGGCGTGAGGGCCTGCAGGCGCACACC
>JBIIQK010000269.1:0-2792 GCA_044342135.1 Cyanobium sp. | reverse complement strand
GGTAGTCGTCACCGTTGGCTTGAACCACAAAACTCACCGAATCGCTACTGGAGGGTTGAACCGTTCCGTAGAGCAACTGGTAGTTGGTGTTGGGCACCACGATGTAGGAGTTGTGATCATCCACGGCGTCATCCACGGCTTCATTGATGATTGCTGCGGTAGCCAAGGTGGTGACTCCCCAGGCTGCGGCCCGCGCTCCCCACCAACCCCAGGTCGGAGTGGCCCAACCGCCATACCAGCCGTAGTTCCAAGGCCGCGCCACGCCCCAGCCTGGGCGGGCCCAGCCTGGGTACAGGTTGACGTTGTTGAGGTTGACGTCGCGGTTCCAGTTGCGATTCACATCGCGGCTGAAGTTGCGGTTGACATCCCGGTTCACATCCCGGTTCAGGCTGCGGTTGCCGTCCCGGTTGAGATCGCGGCTGCCATCGCGGTTCAGGTCGCGCGTTGCGGGTTTGTCCCGACTGGCCATGCGGTCACCGCTGCCCATCGATCCGCCAGGGCGTGATCCGGTTGGTGTCCGATTGCCGGCCGCGGGGCGTGTCGCTGCCGCGGGCCGCGAGGCCGCTGCGGGGCGTGTCGCTGCTGCAGGGCGATTCAGGGATGGTCCGCCACCCCCGGCGCTGCCCCCACCCAGTTGGGCTTTGTTGCTCCAGCCACCGGTGGGTTTGGACGCCCCGCGATTGAGGCCGCCACCGGCGTTGCTGAAGCCACTGTGGCCGGCTGCTTTGCGGCCGCCACTGCCACCGCCGCCACCCACGCGGGCTGCGCCACCGCCACCACCGCCTTTGCGGGCCCCACCCCCGCCGCCGCCGCCACCGGCGCGCACACCGCCGCCGCCGCCCCCTCGGGCGATCAGCTCGGCCGACCGGCTCTCCAGCGTCGGTGCATCAAAGGCCAGGGCTGAGCCCATGGGCAGGGCCATCACACCGGCCAACACGAGCCCGAATCCCGCCAGGGGAGTTTTCAGGGAGTGGTTCATTGGCCAACCCCCTTGCAGCCGTCGTCGTAGCAGGTGAGGTCGATGCGTCCATCCGCTCCGAACTGAACCTTGACCAGGTCCCGGCCGGCGGTGGCGTCGGGGCGATCCTCCCGGACGCTGTTGAGGTAGTTGGGATTGATGGCGCAGAGATCACGACCGTTAAAGCAGATCGTGTTGGTGGAAAAGCGCGCGGCAGCGGAGCCGAGATTCTTCCAGGTTTTTGTGCTGTCGACCCAGATGCTCATCCGCACCGGGGCGTCGGTGACGCGAACCGTTTCCACGGTCTTGCCCATGATGTGCCGGTACAGGGTGGCGTTGCCCTCGTTCACGGCCTCAATCACGCAAGCCTGGGGTGCTCCGCCCTTGACGCTGCACTTGGTGTCGAGTTTGTAGAGCGTGCCCGACTGGGCCAGGGCCGGAGCTGCTGCGAACGCCGTGGCGGCAGCGGCCAGCAGACCGATGCGGCTGCACAGAGTGTTGCGGTTCAACATGAATGGGAAATCCCCAACGATCGGTGGGAAACAACAACATCGTGGCGGCGGCCCAGGTTTTTGGCAGCAGGCTGTTGCGCAGGGCTACAAATGGCAATTCCCGGCAGCATTTTTGCTCTTGGAAGTTGCGCTCCAAGAAATAGTTTTCAAAAAACGAAGCGACCCCGCCCAGGGCTGGACGGCTTGCAATTGACTGTTGTTATTGAGAATCGCTTGCAAAAGGGCGCGTTCTTGTTTAGGTTGCGAGTCATTCGCAATAAGTCCGCCGCTGCGGCCATGAGTTTTCGCTTTCTCCCTGACGCCCCCGCTGCTGCGGTGCGCATGCCGGTTGGCCAGACCGTGCTGCTCGATCCCAGCCTGCGCCCCAGGGGCAGCTGCATCGAGGTGCTCGATGGGGTGGCCCGGGTCTATTGCCCCTGCGAGGAGACCGAAGGGATGACGCTGGCGTTCCTCCAGGCCGGTGACCAGCTCTGCACCGATCGCCTCTGTAGTGAGGGCATCTGCGTGGAAGCCCTCACCCCCCTCACATTTCGCAGCGACGCCGAACCCCGACAGGGGGAGGGCTTCGATGCGGTGAATGAGTGGACCCTGCAACTGCTGCGCATCCGCCACCTCGGCAGCGCCGAGCAGCGGCTCCATGCCCTGTTCGGGCTGTTGGTGCGCCGCCTGGGTCGGCGCTGCGGCAGCTGGTGCGACCTTCCGTTCCGTCTCACCCATGAGCGGATCGGCGAATTGATCGGCACGACCCGGGTCACCACCACCCGGCTGATCTCCCGCATCCGTCAGGCCCAGCTGATCGAGGCCCCCGTGGGCGAACCGGGCATGCGCCTGGCGCCGGAGTTGATCGAAACCGCTCCCCTGGCTGCGGCCTGAGCTCTGCCATGGCCCCGTCCCTTGGTCCCCGCAACGACAGCTCCTCTTCTCAGGGGCGTCGGGGCCCCCAGTCCGACAAAAAGAAGGGCTGTAAGCAGAGCCAGTGCTCGAAGTGGAAGGGTGGCAAGTGCCGTTGCGGCCGCGACTAGTCGCCCTGCTCGAGGCTGGGCACCAGGGCGAAGGCTGCGATCAGGCCAAACAGCATGATCAGCAAGGCCGGGGCCATGGCCGCTCCCACCCGCTCATCGCTGGCGTACTGGAACACCCGCACCGCCAGGGTGTCGAAATCGAAGGGGCGCAGCGCCAGGGTGATCGGCAGTTCTTTCACCACATCCACAAACACCAGCAGTGAGCCCACCAGCAGGGGGCCTTTCAGCAGTGGCAGGTGAATGCGCCGCAGCACCCCTTGCCAATCGCAGCCCAGGCTGGTGGCCGTTTCGTCGATGCTG
>JBIIQK010000268.1:0-2795 GCA_044342135.1 Cyanobium sp. | reverse complement strand
GCAGACGCCGCCCCTCGCGCAGCACGTCCGAAGGGCGAATGCCGTAGACGCTGTGGAAGTCGCGGCTGAAGGCCGAGATGTTGCGGAAGCCGAGACGGGCGGAAATGCCGGCCACGCTGTCGCTGGAGGAGGGGTTGAGCAGGTGTTGGCGGGCCAGGTCGAGGCGTTGCCGGCGGATCCACTGGATCGGTCCGCAGCCGAACCGTTGGCTGAAGGCCAGTTGCAGGTTGCGGCGGGAGTAGCCGCTGCGCTGCTCCAGCTGGGTCAGGTTGATGGGGGTGTGCAGGTTGGCCTGGATCCACTCCAGCAGTTCTTCAAAAATCAGTTCCCGGGAGAGTCCGTCGCTGCGTTGCTGGGTTCGTTCGGCCTGGCGCTCCAGCTGGGGACAGAGGGCGAGCGCCAGGATGCGGTAAATCAGATCGTCGATCTGCAGGGCCAGCAGCTCACCGCCTGCTTCGAGTTCGTGGGCATCCACCATGGCGAAGGTCCGCCGCAGGGTGAGGAGCAGCTCGGCCTGGCGTCCTTCGGACATGGCCAGCACCTGGGGACGCTGGAGATCGGGGGCGAAACGGCGACCGGACAGGCCCACGCCGCCGATGGCGGCGGCGGTGTTGCGCAGGCGCTCCAGGTCCACATGCAGCACCAATCCGTTGTAGTGATCGGTGGCGTAGCGGTAGTCCAGGCCCGGATTGAAGTACAGGGGGGCTTCGTGGTGGATGTCGAAGCTGTGGCCGTCCACCTCGTAGGACGCCGCGCCGGAGTAGCAGATGTTGATGGCGCCAACGCCGGGGTTGGGGTCGATGCAGCCGATGATCGGTGACGTGTAGCCACAGGTGAGGGTCAGGGCACCCACCGATGCGCTACTGGCCCGATGCAGAAACGGACTCGATTCGGCTAAGCGGGGGGCAAATTCCCGCACTGGATAGTGCTGGTTGAGCTTGTGGGCCAGGGCCTGGGGATCCCGGTCGACGACCGCACGGTGGTCGTGGAAGACCAGGGGCTGTTGGGCGACGGGATTCAAGCCACTCCTCAAGCCGATGGTTCACTGTAAAAAGCACCGCAAGGATGACCACAAACTGGGATCAGTCGTTACGCCGATCCCGGTGGGGCGTGGGGCTTAACCCTGCTTGGGAGAGTTCAGCAGAACGTCTTTGCTGTCCTTGAGTTCTTTCCAGATCCGGCGGATTTCGGCGTAGGCCTGCTCCTGGGTCACCTTGCCATTGCTCTGCAGGCCCACCACCAGCCCCACCCGCTCGGCAAACGACTCGAGGTTCTGGTGAAACATCAGCCGTTGGGGCGTCCAGTCTGGCCCCCGGTAGGTGGAGTGGGGCTCCATCGGAGAGCGCACGCCCTCTTCTTCGGGTTGGGCTTCCGGCGGCGTTGGACGCGACCCCGCAGTGGTCACAGGGATCAGACCTAATGATTGAAAAGTTAGGACCTTCTGTTTAAGGGGTGGTGAAGGCTTCCGGTCGTGTGGCTTGCGGCACAGGCGCTTCGATGGCAGTGGCCGCACCATGCCCACGAGCAGTCGCAGTCATGGCATGGATCCCTCCCTGGCAGGACGCTGGACCCAGGTGGTGCTATGCCTGCTGATCCAGGCCAGCATTGTGGGCGGCGGCGAGGTGCTGAACCGCTGGCTGTCCCCAGCTCCCGTGTCACCGTGCTGCGCCCCACCCCTGGTGCTCTGAACTCCCACCTGCTGGAGGAGCGCCCCGCCAATCTGCCCGCCCATCTCTTCGTCTCGGGGGGGCGCCAGCAAACCTGTTTCAGCGCCGTGTTGTTTGAGCCGGAGGGGCCCCGGCTGCTGCCCTTGGAATCCCCAGCGGAGCTGGAGCGGCTGCACCGCCTGGGCTACCCCCTCTGGGTGCGGGTGATGGGCCTGGGCGATCGGCAGCGGGTGGAAGCCATGCTCGAGGTGCTGCAGGTGCCCTCCATGCTCCTGCCCCCCTTGCTCGAGGTGCCGCAGCGCTCGCGGGTGGACGGCCTCGGCGAGGCCCTGCTCGTGGTGTTGCACCGGCTCAGCTTCGCCCGTGATCCCCTGCACCTGCTCAGTGCCCAGGTGGGGTTGCTGCTGATGCCCAACCTGTTGGTCACCTTCGAGGAGGCCCCGACGGGGGAGTCGTTTCCCGAGCTCACGGCGTGGCTGGAGTCCCGGGTGGGGGCGGTGGAACACCGCGACCTCGACGACATCCTCCACTTCCTGGTGGATGAACTGCTCGATGCCCTGTTCCCAATGCTGGAGCAGATCGCCAACCGCCTCGATGATCTGGAGGAGGCCGCCCTGCGCGACCCCAAGCCGAAACTGCTGGCGCGGGCGTTTGTGCACCGCAGCAACCTCCGCACCATCCGCAACCAGGTGTGGCCTTTGCGCCACCAGATCCGGGTGTTGCTGCGCCAGCGCCAACAACTGCTCGGGGCGGAGGCTCTGGTGGGTTTTCAGGAGATGGCCGACCTGGTGGAGCTGTTGTTCGAAAATTGCGAGCTGCTGCGCCATCAGTGCGATGCCATCACCCAGGCCTATGCGGCCAGCGTGGGCAATCGCATGAACCAGGTGATGAAAACGCTCACGATCCTCACCAGCATCTTTGCTCCGCTCACATTCATTGGCGGGATCTATGGCATGAACTTCGTCAACATGCCTGAGCTGAGTTGGCGCTATGGCTACCTCTATGCCCTCCTGCTGATGGCGATGGTGGCCTTGATTCAGTCCTACTGGCTGTGGCGGCGCGGCTGGTTTCAGGATTGGACAGCCCCCCGCTGAAGCACAACCTGGTCTTAACCGCCCAGCAGCCTTG
>JBIIQK010000267.1:0-2800 GCA_044342135.1 Cyanobium sp. | reverse complement strand
GCCACCTCATCGAAACTGCCCCGGGTGGCCTCCAGGGTCTGGCGGGCCACGGCGGGCCACTCCCGCTGGATGGTGGGGATCAGCGTCTCAAAGCGCTCACGGAAGCCCTCGGGGCTGGCGGCACGGGGAGGCGTTTCGGCGGTCATGGCGGGAGGGGCGACAACGCAGCTCAGACCTCAAGGTAAGGAGGGGGTTGAGCTTTCGAAACCCTCCGCTACATTTCTGCTGCTCGGCGCACGGGCCTGTTGGTTCACATCAATCAGGTCGAGCTCACCCACTTCAAGTCCTTCGGCGGCTCGATCTCGATCCCGCTGGAAGAAGGTTTCACCGTGGTGACCGGCCCCAACGGATCTGGCAAGAGCAACATCCTTGATGCGGTGTTGTTCTGCCTCGGCCTGGCCAGCAGCCGCGGCATGCGGGCCGACCGCCTGCCCGACCTGATCAACAGCGCCATGCTGCGCGAGGGCAAGGCGGCCGAAACCTCGGTGAGCGTGCGCTTCGACCTCAGCGACTGGCAACCCGACGAGGCCGAAGCCGGCCTGGAACCCCCCGAGGAGGGCCCCTGGATCCGCACCGGCCAGAAGGACTGGACCGTGAGCCGGCGGCTGCGGGTGGCGCCGGGCGGCACCTACGCCAGCAGCTTCAGTGCCGATGGCGTGCCCTGCAACCTGCAGCAGCTGCAGGGCCAGCTGCGGCGCCTGCGGGTGGATCCGGAGGGCAGCAACGTCGTCATGCAGGGCGACGTGACCCGCATCGTGTCGATGAGTGCCCGCGACCGGCGCGGCATCATCGATGAGCTGGCCGGCGTGGCCCTGTTCGACAGCCGCATCGAGCAGACCCGCGGCAAGCTCGACGAGGTGCAGGAGCGCCAGGAGCGCTGCAGCATCGTGCAGCAGGAGCTGCTCAGCTCCCGCCAGAAGCTCGAGCGCGACTGCGCCAAGGCCCGCACCTACCAGGATCTGCGCCAGCGCCACCACACCGGCCGGCTGCAGGAGCAGGTGCTGGCCTTCGAGGCCGCCCAGGCCAATCAGGCGGCCCTGGAGCGCCGCCGCGAGGCCCTCACGGCCCAGCAGCAAAGCGAGCGCGAAGCGATTGCCGCCGGGGAGCAGGCGCTCACCGCCGCCACCACCGCCCTCGAAGCGCTCCAGGCCGAGGTGAAGGCCCTCGGCGAAGACCAGCTGATCGCCGTGCAGGCCGAGCTGGCGGGCCTGGAGGCCAGTGGCCGCGAACTGGCGCGCCAGGCCGAGAAACACCAGCTCGACGCCGAAGCCCTGCAGCGCCAGCGCCAGGAGCTGGCCCACAACCAGGGCGAGCTGCGGCGCCAGCAGGGAAGCCTGGAGAGCAGCTCCGACCAGGCCGCCCTCGAGGCCGCCGAGGAGGCCTGCCGCAACGGCGAAGCCGCGGTGGAGCTCTCCCGCCGTCGCCTGGGCGAGGTGGCCGGCCGCTCCGGCAGCTGGCTGGAGGAGCAGCAGCAGCGCAGCCTCGCCCGCCAGCAACTCGGCGAGCAGCTGGGCCCCCTGGAGGCGGAACGCCAGCAGCTGCAGGAACGGCTGCGCCAGCACCAGGAGCGGCTGGCCGAACTCCAGCAGGAGGAGCAGCAGGAGGGCCTCAGCCACCGCAGCGGCCAGGAGCAGCTGGAGGCCACCGAGAGCGCCTGGCAGCAGGTGCTGGAGGCCACCCGCCTGGAGCAGCAGCAGGCCCAGGAACTGGCCGAAGCCCTGGCCCTGCAGCAGCGCACCCGCAGCCGGCTGGAGCAGGAGCAGACCCAGCTGGAACGCGAGATCGCCCGGCTCGACAGCCGCCGCGAGACCCTGCAGGAAAGCCGCGGCACCGGCGCCCTGCGGGTGCTGCTCGAAGCCGGCCTCGATGGCATCCACGGCCCGGTGGCCCAGCTCGGCGAGGTGGAGGAGCGCGTACGCCTGGCCCTGGAAGTGGCCGCCGGCGCCCGTCTGGGCCAGGTGGTGGTCGACGACGACCGCATCGCCGCCAAGGCGATCGAGCTGCTCAAAACCCGCCGGGCCGGCCGGCTCACCTTCCTGCCGCTCAACAAGATCCGGGGGGGGGCCAGTGGCGGCAGCGCCAGCTCGGGGGCGGCCCTGCAGCGCGGTGGTGGCGTCGGGGCCAGCGGCAGCGGTGGAGGAGGCAGCGGTGGAGGGGGCCTGATCGGCAGGGCGGTGGATCTGGTGGGCCACGAGCCCATCTATGCCGAGGTGTTCCGCTACGTCTTCGGCGACACCCTCGTGTTCGACACCCTGGCCAATGCCCGGCGGGAGCTCGGGCGCTGCCGGGCGGTGACCCTCGAAGGCGACCTGCTCGAGAAGAGCGGCGCCATGACCGGCGGCAGCCTGCAGCAACGGGGCAGCCAGCTCAGCTTCGGCCGCGCCCAGGAGGGCGATGAGGCCGCGCCCCTGCGGCAGCGGCTGCTGGAGCTGGGCGAGAGCCTGCTGGCCTGCCGCCGCAAGGAGTCCGAGCTGGGCCAGCAGCTCGAAGCCCTGCGCCCCCGGCTGCTGGAGCACCAGCAGCGCCAGGCCGCCCTGGAGGCCGAACGCAGCGCCGCCCAGCGGGCCCTGGCCCCCCAGCTGCAACGCCAGCAGCAAGTGGGGGAGCGGCTCAAGCAGCTGCAGGAGGCGCTCGGGGCCGACCTGCAGCGCCAACAGGAGCTGGAAGGGCTGCTGGCGCCCCTCCAGCAGCAGCGCACAGCCCTCGAGCAGGCCGAGGCCGCCGTGCAGGCCTCGGGCGATTCCGCCCGCTGGCAGGGGCTGCAGAGTGAACTGGAAGCCGCCGATACGGCCCTAGCCGC
>JBIIQK010000266.1:0-2809 GCA_044342135.1 Cyanobium sp. | reverse complement strand
CCCCCTCCTCGGGGTTGTAGGTGGCGATCAGCAGGCAGCGGCAGGGATGGCTGAGGCTGAGGCCTTCGCGCTCGATGCGGTTCTCGCCCGAGCCCACAGCGGCCAACAGCAGATTGGTGATGTTGTCGTCGAGCAGGTTGAGCTCGTCGACGTAGAGCACGCCCCGGTGGGCTTCCGCCAGCAGGCCTGGCTGGAACACGGCCTGGCCACTGGCCAGGGAGGCGGTCACATCCACGGAGCCCACCAGCCGGTCTTCGGTGATGCCCAGGGGCACCTGCACGAAGGGCGCCGGGATCACCTTGGTGGGCAGCAGGGCGCTGGCATCGGCGCCCGTGGGGTCGGCACCCAGCTCGGTGAGCCGGGCGCAGGTGGCGGCATCCCAGTCGTCGGGTCGCTGGGGATCGATGTTGAGCGCAGCGGGGGCGGGCTGGCCCGGAGCGGAGGCACCCAGATCGAGCACATCGATCGGGGGAAGGAGGGCATGGAGACCCCGCGCCAGCACGGATTTGCCAGTGCCGCGGCCGCCGGCGATCACGACACCACCCAGACCCGGATCCACCGCCGCCAGCAACAGAGCCAGCTTGAGGGTGCCGTGGCCGGTGATGGCGGCCAGGGGGAAGGCTCTCGAGGCGATATCGCTGCTGATGGCGGTGGCGCCCGGCGTCGATCCGCTTGCAACCATGGGGAGGCCCGGGTCCGATTCACGTGCGCGCCAGTCTCGCTGATCAGACCGGCCCAGGCGCCTTGCCGACCCTGGCCATGGCCCTGGGAGCCAACCTGCCCGGCCCCGGTGGCAGCCCGCTCAGCACCCTGATCGCCGTCCGTCCCCTGCTCGAGGCCAAGGTGCGGCAGTGGAGCCAGGGGCTGCCAGGCCCTGGGGCACCGGCGGCATTCCGCTGGTCGCCCCTGTTCGAAACCAAGCCCGTCGGCGGCCCCCCCGGCCAACCCAACTACCTCAATGCGGTCGTGCTGGTGGATGGCCCCAGTCCCGTCCACGTCCCGGCCGCTGCAGAGGCAGCGGAGACCCTGCTGGGGCACTTGCAGGAGCTGGAACAGCACTTCGGCCGGGAACGCCACGCACGCTGGGCCCCCCGCAGCCTCGACCTCGACCTGCTGTGGTGGGGACCGCTGCACTGTCAGACCCCCCGGTTGCAGCTGCCCCATCCCCTCTGGAGCGAGCGGGACTTCGTGCTGGCCCCGCTGGCGGCCCTGGGTGAGATTCCAGCCGCAAGGGCCCTCGCAGCAGGCTGCACGGCAGTGGCCCTCCGCGGCCGAGCCGGCTGGCCCGAACAGCTGGACGGCAACCGGGATGGATGATCGGCGGCCATCCCTGCGCGATGCTGACCGCACCGCTGCAGCCACCCCTCGCCCATGGCGCCCCTCCCCGCTCCTGAGCCCGCGCGCCACCTGGAAACCACCGCGTACCTGGATGCCCGCAAGATCCGCTTCGAGGTCAACCGCGTCGAGCTGCCGATGGGCGTGGTGGGCAGCTTCGGCCTGATCCGGCACCCCGGCGCCTCCCTGGCGGTGCCCGTGCTTGCGGACGGCCGGGTGGTGGTGCTGCGCCAATACCGCTTCGCCGTGGCCACGCGCTTGCTGGAGTTTCCGGCCGGCACCCTCGATGACGGGGAAGATCCCCTCAGCACCATGCAGCGGGAACTCCAGGAAGAAGCCGGCTACAGCGCCGCACGCTGGGATCCCCTGGGGGCGATGCTGCCCTGCCCGGGCTACTCCGATGAGGTGATTCACCTGTTTCTGGCCCGCGACCTCAAGCCCCTGGACGAACCCCCCGCTGGTGACGACGACGAGGACCTGGAGGTGCTGCTGATGGAGCCCGCCGAACTCGATGCGGCCCTGGCCAGCGGCGACGAGTACCTCGACGGCAAGAGCGTGACCGCCTGGCTGCGGGCGAAACAACTGCTCGGCCTCTGAGGGGAGGTTTCGAGATGGCTCCCTCCCGCTGGCTGTTCTGGCACCGCCGCGACCTGCGCCTGGCCGACAACCGGGGCCTGGCTGCTGCGGCCGCCGCCACCCCGGCCGTCACAGGGGTGTTCGTGCTGGATCCGGCCATTCTCTCGGAGCCCACCATGGCCCCAGCGCGGCTGTGGTTTCTCAGCGAGAGCCTGCAGGAGCTGGAGCAGAGCTGGCAGCAGGCCGGCAGCCGGCTGGTGATCCTGCGCGGCGATCCCGCCGAGCTCCTGCCCCGCCTGGCCAGCGCCATCGGCGCCGAAGTGGTGGCCTGGAACCGGGACGTGGAGCCGTTTGGGCGCGAGCGCGACCGGCGGGTGGCGCGGGCGCTGCAGGCGGATGGGTGCAAGGTGCTGGCCGATTGGGACCAGCTGCTGATCCCCCCCGAAGCCCTCAAAACCGGCAGCGGTGACCCATACCGGGTCTACGGACCCTTCTGGCGCAACTGGCGTGGCCAGGTGGAGCAAGCCAGCGCCCTGGGTTCGGCCGCCTCGGGTGGCCTGGATCCCCTGCCGGCACCGCGTTCCCTGATCGATTGCGATCCCACCGAGCTGGCCCAGGCCCTCGAGGGCCTGCCGATCGCCGGGGCCGCGCTGGAGCACGGCTTCAGCGGCGCCGAGCTCTGCCCCTGCCGGCCCGGGGAACGGGCAGCCCAGCAGCAGCTTCAGGCCTTCTGCGACGGGGATGGCCGCCACACCCCCCTGCTCGGCTACGAACCGGGCCGCAACATCCCCAGCGAGGCCGGCACGTCGGGCCTGAGCGCCGCCCTCAAGTTCGGCACGCTCAGCCCCCGCCAGGCCTGGGCCGCCGCCCAGCAGGCCCGCCCGCTGGCCCGCAGCGA
>JBIIQK010000035.1:0-9956 GCA_044342135.1 Cyanobium sp. | reverse complement strand
CTGCTGGGGCGTGAGACTCCTGGGCTCCAGGTCAATGGCGCAGAGGCTGCCTAGCACCATGCCGTTGGCGGCGATCAGGGGAAAGCCGGCATAAAAGCGGATTCGCGGTGGTTCCTTAACGAGGGGATTGTCATAGAACCGTTCATCTTGCAGGGCGTCAGGGATGATCAGCGGTTTGCGCTGGGCAATCGTGTGGCCGCAAAATGAGATGTTTCGAGGTGTTTCCTGGGGGGCATCATCGAGGCCTACGCACGATTTGAACCACTGCCTATTTTCATCGACCAAGCTGATGATGCCAATTTTTGCACCGGAGATGTCCTGCGCAAGATGGGTGATGTCATCGAAGATCTCCTCTGGAGAGGTGTCGAGCACGCCATAACTGCGCAGCTCCTTCAGCCGAGCCGGCTCCTCTTCGGGGATGGGAGCTTCCAGCACCGGCCGCAGCCATCAGGGGATCTGGTCTCAAGTTAGCCCGGCTGTTCCGGTCTGGGGATGTCCCGCTCTGTGGCGATGCCTGAGTTGGCCTGTTCCCGGGCTATCCGTAGGGCCGCATCCGAGCGGGCCAGCAGGGTATCGGGTTTTTGGTCTTTTCCCGTGAGGCTGCTGATCCCGATGGACATGCTGGTTGGCACCTGGCCCTGCTGGTTGGTGAGCCCCAGCTCGCTGACCATGGTTCGCAGTTCGGTGGCCATGTCTAGGGCGGCGCTTCCATCACAGTCGGTGGCGACAATCACGAATTCATCACCACCACTGCGAAAGAAGTGATCGGTGATTCGCAGGCGCTGCCGCACAGTACTGGCGATCCGCTTGAGCACCAGATCCCCGATTTCATGCCCAAATTGGTCGTTGATCTCCGTGAGGCCATCCACATCCAGGGTGAGACAGCTCAGCGGTTCGCCGGTGCGCCTGGAGCGATGGCATTCCTCTTTCAGCCGTTGGAACAGGGCGGCGCGGTTGCCACAGCTGGTGAGCACGTCACTGGTGTTGAGCTGTTCCAGTTCATCCCGGGACTGCCGCAGCGCCTGGTTGGTGTCCTGGAGGTCGTGGGTGAGCTGGCGCACCTGCTGAATGCGCTGATTCACCAGTTGCACCAGCAGGCGCAGCTCGATGATCAGGGAAGGGGCCAGGGTGGCGATGCCGTCGGTGCTGGCCAGCAGGGGGCGTAGCACGGCGTTCACCTCCCGCTCGAACAGGGCACCCAGGGTCATGCTGGCGATCGTTCCCAGCACCAGCATCACCAGCACCACCCCCAGCAGGGAGGCACTTTGGTTCTGCATGCGTTTCACCAGGGTGGCGGCCGGCTGCACCACCTGAATCAGCACCGACTCCTGGCCGGTTCCGTTGTGGAGCTCGCTGTTGCTCCAGTAGCCGTTGATCCACTTCTTCAGCATGGGCAACGGTTGCTTGGAAATCAGAACCGATAATTCGCGGGGATGGACATAGGCCCGTCCCCCGTCGGTAAAGGATTTGTCCAACCGCGCGAAGAGTTCGGGGTCAGAGCTGATGCTCTTGCCGTTGGCTTCAATGCGGCGGTAGGCAATGCTGCCGCCGGGAATCTCCGTGAGCGGTCGGGAGGCAGCTACGGCCTGATTCACCGCTTTGAGGTTCTCCAGCTCGGCCTGCTGCACCGCGAGCTCGAGCTGATAACCCGAGGTCATCGTGATGATCAAGGTGGGAACCGTGGTGGTGACCAGCACCAGCCCGACAATCACCCCCCGCAGCGAGATGCCGTTGCCCAGGCCCTTGCGGTTTTGTAGGGCGCTGATCAGCACATAGAGCACAAAGGCAATGGTGGTGTTGAGAATCCCGTTGAAGCTTTGCTTCAGGGCCGTGACGGCAAGATTGGATGGGTCGATGCGTAGAAAGACGCCGTAAAACAGCGCCACCAGGGGGCTGCCCAGCACCACCCAGTAGCTGATGGCCAGGGGAATGATCGCGCCGGTGCTCACATCCATGGAGCGGCGCCCCAGCTGCCGCAACCCCAGGGTGAGCCAGGCCAGTTCGGCCGTGAAGATCACCACGGCCCAGGGATGGCCCCACAGCTTCCAGGTCACCAGGCTGGCGATGCAACCCATTGGGATGCACCATCCCGTACGCCAGAGCAGCAGGGCCAGGATCGGCAAGGTGGAGCCCAGCAGCACCTGAATGCCGTAGAAGAGCGGCAGGGGTTGGAAGTTGAGCAGTACCGCCAGGCCGGTGAACAGGGCCAGCACGAGGGCCTGTTGGCGGGAGGGTGCGGTAGCTGAGGGGGCAGGGATGGGAACCATCGCCGCAAGCTAGGGATGGTCAGCTGGCGAGGGCTTGACTATGAAGTTTTCGGGATCAATCGGGGTCTGGCTTGGGCTAGCTGCTCCGATCGGCCATTCTTTATTGCCTGGTTGCCTTGATCTGCGGATTGGCTACCCAAGCCCCCCTGGCAATTGCGATGACTCTGCCCTCGATCCATCGGCGGTTGGTGCGCCAGCTCCCTGTTGCGCTCGGGTTGCTCATGGGTCTGCTGAGCCTGGCGGGGTGCACTCCGAGGAACGATGAAATCGACGTGCCGGTCTCCAGTTGGCCCGGCTATGAATATTTTTTTCTGGCCCAGCAGAAGGGTCTGGCTGAGCGTCACCACCTGACGCTCACCACATCCCAGTTTTCCGATCCCCAGGAAATCGTGCACGCCTATCTGCGCGGCGAGATCCCCATCGCCCAGCTCACCACCGTCGAACTGGTGGACATCTGTGCACGGGTCCCGGAGCGGTGTCCAGAGGTGGTGCTGATTCTGGATGAGTCCCGGGGGGCAGACGCTCTCGCAGCCCGTCGGGATGTGCCGTCTGTCAAAGCTTTGAAGGGGAAGACCATCGGCATGACCTTTTCCACCCTGGGGCCCTACTTCGTGAGCCGTGCCTTGCAGCGCTCCGGGCTGACGTTGGATCAGGTGGTGATTCGCAACATGCCCTTGGCGGAGATGCCGGCGGCCCTGGCCGACGGCAGTGTGGATGCGGTGGCTTTTTTTCCCCCTTTCAGCGGCTATGCGGCCCGGGCTGGCCATTCCAAGGTGTTATTTGACAGTCGTCAGATCCCGGGTGAAATTTTTGATGTTCTTGTTGTTGAACCCGCTTATCTCAAGCAGCATTTTGGCGCGATCAAAAAGTTGGTTCAAACCTGGCAAGATGCCCACGATTATGCCAAATCCCATCCCGCAGAGGCGCTGGCGCTGATGGCCCGGCGCCAGAATGTGCGGGTTCAGGAGTTTCAGGTAGCTGAGCGGGGATTGCGTTACTTTTCCCTGGAGCAGCAAATGCCGTTGTTGGCCCCAGGGGGTGTGATGGAACGAAACCTCAAGGCCGTCCAGCAGGTGCAGCAACAGTTGAAGCTGATGCGCCCGGATGCCCTGCTGCCGAAGGTGAACGTCCAAGTGGTTCAGGAGGCAGGGCGGTGACACCTTGGCGCGCTCCCTCTCGCAAGCAGTGCCTGGCCTGGCTCGCTGGCCTGGCTTTGGTTGGGGCCGGGGTGGGTGCTTGGCGACTGCTGCGGCAGGACTCCAGGGTTTCCGTCGCCATCTCCAGCTGGCCCGGCTACGAGGCGTTCTACCTGGCTGAGCAGCGGGATCTGGCCCGGCGCTTCGGGCTGGATCTGAGGGTGCAGCAATACAGCTCCCTCGAGGATCAGCGCGGCGCCTATCTCCGTGGCGATGTGGAGATCATCGCCACCACGATTCCCGATGCGATCGCCATCTGTCAGGAGATGCCCAGGCGTTGCCCAGAGTTGATCCTGGTGCTGGACCAATCCAATGGTGCCGATGTGGTCCTCAGCCATCGGAAGATCACCACGGTTCGCGATCTGGTGGGCCAGCGGGTGGGCCTGGAGCGCACCGTGTTGGCCGAATACCTCCTGCTGCGGGCCTTGGAGACGGAGGGGCTTGGGTTGTCTCAGGTGAACCACCACCATGAGGGGCCCCAGGGCTTGGTGGCTGCCTTTGAGAAGGGGGATCTGGCCGCGATCGTGACCTACCCCCCCCCCATGTCAATGCGTTGCGCGCCGATCCGCGCTACCGCGTCTTGTTCAGCTCTTCGCAGATTCCAGGCGAGCTGATGGATGTGCTGGCCGTGAACCCTGCCTATGCCCAGCGCTATCCGGATCAGCTGAAGGCCCTGGCGTGCACCTGGTGGGCGGCCCGGGCTCTGGTTCAGGCCGAGCCGGTGGCTTCTCTGGCGCTGATGGCCAGGCGGGAGCAGGTGAGTCCGGCCGCCTTTGTGGAGTCTGAGCGGTGGATCCGCTACCCAGGCCCCGGTGAGCAGCAGGGGATGTTGGGCCCGAAGGGGCCGGTGGCCCAGGTGGTGTCCCGCATGGCGGATCAGATGGTGACTGCTCTCCGGATCCAAGCGGATGCGCCCCTACCCAAGCCCAGCCGCGCCTTTCTGGTTGAACCATGAGGCGCAGTGATTGCGGTTTCCTAAGGATTGGCCCCGAACACCGGATTCACTGGGGCAGTGCTACTACATTTGCTTCATCTTTTTGGTTGTACTAGCTAATAGTCTGTTTTCTTCAGGTTTTGCTGTTGTCCGTCCTGTCTCACGGACGGCTTCAGTCCTGATCCTGTGATCCCTTTGCCGCCAGCATTTTTGACCGAATCCTTCCAGTTCCCGCAATCCCTTGCCTGAAGAGTCCCTGCTGAAGGGCCGGGTCAACAAGCAACTCTGGTTGCTGGTGGCTTTGACAGGCATCACAGGCTCAGCCCTGATGGCGCTTCTGGCTGGGGCGCTGGTGCTTTCTTACAACGCCAGCGAACAATTGCGGGACGCCACCAATCTGGAACGGTCCCTCAGTGAAGGGATGACCAGTTATCGGCCGTTGCATGATTTGCATCGTGAATTGCAGCGGGCGGCTGCCAACCAGGCCGTTGAGAGTGCGCTGGTGGTGGATCGCCGTGGGGTGGTGCTGGCCGCCTCAGACAGTGCCTTGGTGAGCATGCCCCTGCAGCATGTGCTGCAGCTGCCAGCGGAGCAGCCCCTCAGGGCGATCTTTACGGATTGCCCCGCCCAGGACGGGGTGGTGGCCTGCCTCAACCAGGACCGCCGTGTCTTCCTGGGTCCACTGCCCTGGTTGGGGGGGAATGCCCTTGTCACGATGCGCCAGTTCCCTCTCGCTCTGGAGGGTCTGGGTCGTTTTGGTGACCGCGCCACCCTGATCACGGTGATCGATCTGCGCCCCCAGCGCAATCAGGCCCTGAGCTTCGTGCTGCTGGTGTTCGCGGCCGGCACGCTTCCCCTGATTTTGGGTTGCCTGGGCCTGCTGCTGCTGGTGCGCCGCAAGCTCTTGCCGGAGCTGCTCAACCTGGCTCAGATCGATGCGCTCTCGGGCATCTTCAACCGCCGCACGTTCCTGGAAACGGCCCGGGAGGTGTTGGCGAAGGCCGAGCGGGTCGGGGTTCCCTGCTCGCTGGCCGTGGTGGATGTGGACCACTTCAAGGCCATCAACGACCAGAACGGCCACGACGTGGGTGACCAGGTGATTCGCCATGTGTCCCAGTTTCTTGCTGGGGTGGGCCGCAGCAACGATCTGGTGGGCCGGCTGGGGGGAGATGAGTTCATCATTCTTCTGCAGAACCCCTGCGCCAAGGCGGTTCAGATGCTGGACCGCACCCGCCAGCAGCTACAGGTCACGCCCCTGCGCAAGCAGGAGGGTGGGGTGGTGGATATTGAATTGTCGGTGGGCGTGGCCTCCACGGCCGGGGCCAGTGGGTACCACCTGGAGGCCCTGATGGGGGCGGCTGATGCGGCTCTCTATGTGGCCAAGGACCGGGGCCGTCACCAGGTGGTGTGCTTGGAGCTCGAGTCTCCCGGGACTGCTTCGGCCGACGGCTGGACGGTGCGGATCGGGTGAGCCTCCGGTTCAGACGGGATCGAGAACCACGGAGGGCTCCTGGATGTCGGCTTCAATACTCCACTCCAAGGCGCTCTCCACCCCATTGGGCCCCGAGAAGCTGCCGGTGATTGCGGCTGTCAGTTCCGGCTTCGAGGAGGTGGCCAGGGTGATGTAGCGATCGTCCACTACCCCCATGCCACTGGGGTCGAAGCCCCGCCAGCCAGCCCCGGGGAGATACACCTCTGCCCAGGCGTGCAGGTCGTAGCGCTCCGGCTTGGGTTCCACCAGGTGGTAGCCGCTCACGAAGCGGGCCGGCAGCCCCACGCAGCGACAGGCCTCCACCATCAGCATCGCAAGGTCGCGGCAGGAGCCCACCCGTTCCTTGAGGGTGCGGCCGGCGGGCCAGGCGGGGCCCACGTGCCGCTGGGTGTATTTCACCCGGTCCTGGATGATTTCCACCAGCTGTTGCAGAAACATCAGGGCGCGCTGGTCGCTGCCCATCAATGCTTCCTGGGCCATGTCCACGGCGGCGGGATCGTGTTGGCCATTCGGCAGCCAGCCCTCCAGGCTGCCGGCCAGGTCACCGTTGAGGTGACCCACGGGATAGGGCAGCAGGGGTTCGTTGTCCTCCAGGCAGGCCCGCAACAGGGGGGCAGTTTCCGTTTCCACCAGGCTGCTGGCCCGCACCAGGAAGGCATCCGTGCTGCCGCTGAAGCGGCCGCGCAGGATTTCATCGCCACTGGCGGCCACCAGGGGGTAGAGGCGGCCCGGCTCCGGCGTGATCGCCAGTTGGAAATCCAGCAGGCGCTGAAATCCATGGCCCCGGGGCTTCAGGCAGAAGCGGTGGGGACCCAGCAACACGGGGGCGCTGTACCGGTAGGTGAAGGTGTGGATTACGCGGGCACGCATGCGGGCTCGGCGATGAAGTAGCGCTGCTCGATCAGATCATGGAGCCGGTTGAGGTCGCTTTGCAGGTCATCAATCGATTCGTGCAATCCTCCGGCGATCAGCTCGTCGATGCGGGTGTAGCTCCAGCGGGCCAGGGTGAGGCCGCTGAGGCATTCGAGATCATCCGGCGCCCCAGGCACCGCCTGGCCCCGCACGATGCGCAGGGTTTCGTGGATGCGCTCCAGGCAGTAGCGCACCGACCGCGGAAAGATCGGGTCGAGCAGCAGGAACGCGGCCACGGCTTTGGGCTCGATCGCCTGCTGGCTTGACTGGCGGAACATCTGATAGGCCCCGGCGCTGCGCAGCAGGGAGATCCACTGCAGTTCATCCAGCACGCCGCCCACCTCGTCCGGGGAGGGCAGCAGAAGGAAGTACTTCACATCGAGGATCCGGGTGGTTTTCTCGGCCCGTTCCAGCACCCGCCCCAGGCGGCTGAACTGCCAGGAGAGGTCGCGGCTGAGGGTGGCATCGGTGATGCCATAGAACAGCTGGCAGGCCCGGCGGATGTCGCGCAACTGCTCCTGGGGCGGCTGCCTCCAGAAGCCCTCGTTGTCGAGCAGGGTCCAATAGATGTCGTTGAGCTGCTCCCACATTTCGGTGGTGATCACCTCGCGGATCTGGCGAGCGTTTTCCCGGGCGATGGCGATGCAGTTCACCACGCTGTTGGGATTGCCTTGGGCCCGCACCAGAAACTCCACCACCTCCTCCGGCTGGCCGGCGGGATAGAGGCGATCAAACAGTTCCCGATCGCCGCTGGCGTCGATCAGGGGCAGCCAGGGCTCGGCGCTGCCGGGCGGGCAGTCGAGGGCCATGGCCTCGCTCACTTCCACGAAGCGCGAGATGTTTTCGGCCCGCTCCACGTAGCGGTTGATCCAGTAGAGCGAATCGGCAACACGGCTCAGCATGGCAAGGCCTCCTCGTTCTCACTGACGATCCAGGTGTCCTTGCAACCGCCGCCCTGGGAGGAGTTCACCACCAGGGAGCCTCGGCGCAGGGCCACCCGGGTGAGGCCGCCCGGGCTTACCCAGGCCCCCTTGCCGCGCAGCACATAGGGGCGCAGATCCACGTGGCAGGGGAACAGTTCGCCCTCGCTCAGCGAGGGCACGGTGGAGAGCTCGAGGGTGGGTTGGGCGATGTAGTTGCGGGGATCGGCCTGGATCTTGGCGGCGAATTCGGCGATCTCCTCACGGCTGGCGTGGGGGCCGATCAACATCCCGTAACCGCCCGCTTCGGCCACCGACTTCACCACCAGGTCGCCCAGGTGAGCCAGCACGTAGGCCTGGTCATCGGGCCGGGCGCACAGATAGGTGGGCACGTTTTCGATGATCGGCTCTTCGCCCAGGTAGTAGCGGATCATGTCCGGCACGTAGGCGTAGATCAGCTTGTCGTCGGCCACGCCGGTGCCGGGGGCGTTGGCGATCGCCACCCGGCCGGCCCGGTAGGCCGCCATCAGGCCCCGCACCCCCAGCATCGAATCGCTGCGGAACACGGCTGGATCCAGGAAGTCGTCGTCGATGCGCCGGTAGATCACATCCACGGGCTCCAGGCCGGCGGTGCTGCGCATCCACACCCGGTCGTCCTGGCATACCAGATCGCGGCCCTCCACCAGCTGGATGCCCATCTGCTGGGCCAGGTAGCTGTGCTCGAAGTAGGCGCTGTTGAACACCCCTGGGGTGAGCAGCACCACCTTGGGGGTGTCGGTCCAGGGGGCCAGCTCCCGCAGGGTCTGCAGCAGGTGGGAGGGGTAGTCGTCGATCGGCTGCACCGTGCGTCCCGAGAACAGGCTCGGGAACATGCGCTTCATCACCCGGCGATTTTCGAGGAAGTAGGCCACCCCGGACGGGCAGCGCAGGTTGTCCTCCAGCACCCGCCAGGTGCCCTGGCCATCGCGCACCAGGTCGAGGCCGGAGATGTGGCACCAGCGACCCAGGGGGGGCTCGAACCCCTGCAGCTGGGGTCGCCAGCCCTGGGAGCTCTCCACGTCCTCCCGGGGGATCACCCCGTCGTTCAGGATCCGCTGGGGGCCGTAGACGTCGGCGAGGAAGAGATCAATCGCTTCCAGCCGCTGAAACAGGCCGTCCTCCAGGCGCTGCCAATCGCCGCTGCCGATCAGCCGGGGCAGGGGATCGAAGGGCAGGATCCGCTCGCCCCCCTGGCTGCCGGACCCGTTCAGGCGGAAGGTGGCGCCCAGCCGCCGCAGCAACACGCCGGCAGCCGCGTGGTTGCGGTTGAGCTCGTCGAGGCCCAATTGGCCCAGGGAGGACAGCAGGGGGCGCAGGGCGCTGCGGGGCACATCCACCGCGCTGAAATATTCGTCGTAGCCCCGATTGGGCCGGTATTCGGTGAACATGCACCCCCATTGCGCTGGGCGGATCATGTTCACCAGGGGGCCCCCTCCCTGGTGTGGGTTGCTACGAAAGAGCGGTTCGAAGCGCTGCCGGGCCCCGGTTTTCGCGTTTAGCTTTGGTTCGCGGCAGTCTGCGGCGCCTTCTGATGCCCAGCCATCTCCCCAACCTTTCGGGTGATGAGCCCAGGCAGCACGGGAGCTCCTGGGTCGATCCTTACGGCTCCGATCTGGGGCTGTTTGAGGCTGAATCCAGCCTCTCTACGGCTGAGGATTTTGACAGTTTCACTCCGGTGGAGGGCCAGTCTCGCCATGAACGCCTGGTGGCTCCGCCCTGCCGGCCGGTGCCGATCCAGTTGTTGCAGCCGGATGGCTCTCCCCGCACCGAATGGTTCTATGCCGACATTCTCGACATCAGCCTGGGGGGCCTCTGCCTGTTGATCACCGAGAGACACCCCCTCGAGGTGGGCCATGGCGTGCTCGTGGACTTCAAGGCCCACCGCAGCAGCGATCTGCACCGGGTGCCTGGTCTGGTGCGCTGGTTTGTGCGCTCCGGCAGTGTCACGACGATGGGCCTCGGATTTGCCGAGCCACTCCATGATCTGCCCGAGCTCCTGCCGGAGCGCCGCACCCGACTGCGCAATCCCAACGAAGAGACCAAGACCTAGGGCAGGCCCTTAGAGCAGACCGCTAGAGCAGGAAGTAGCGCTGGGCCATGGGCAGCACCTCGGCCGGCTCGCAGGTGAGCAGTGTGCCGTCGGCGAACACCTCGTAGGTCTGGGGGTCCACCTCCACCTTGGGCAGGGCCGTGTTG
>JBIIQK010000265.1:0-2846 GCA_044342135.1 Cyanobium sp. | reverse complement strand
GCCAGCTGATCCGCTCGGGCAACGAGGTGATCCAGCTGGGCTTTGACCAGAGCAAGCCGATGGAGCAGGTGCTCGATGAGGCGGAGGCGAAGATCTTCGCCATCAGCCAGGAGAAACCGAGCACCGGCCTCACCCCCACCGCCGAGATCCTCACCAGCACCTTCAACGAGATCGAGAGCCGGTCGCTGGGCACGGCGGTCGCCGGCATCCCCTGCAACTTCTACGACCTCGATGCCATCACCCAGGGGCTGCAGCGCAGCGACCTGATCATCGTGGCCGGCCGGCCGGCGATGGGCAAAACCTCGATCGTGCTCAACATCGCCAAGAACGTGGCCCAGCTCCACGCCCTGCCGGTGTGCGTGTTCTCCCTGGAGATGAGCAAGGAACAGCTCACCTATCGCCTGCTGTCGATGGAGGTGGGCATCGAGAGCGGCCGGCTGCGCACCGGCCGGCTGCAGCAGGAAGAGTGGCCCCTACTGGGCCAGGGCATCAACAGCCTGGGCCAGCTGCCCCTGTTCCTCGACGACAAGCCCAACTCCGGCGTGCTGGAGATGCGCTCCCTCTGCCGCCGGCTGATGGCCGAAACCGGCAAGGAACTGGGCCTGATCGTGATCGACTACCTGCAGCTGATGGAGGGCTCCACCCCGGACAACCGGGTGCAGGAACTGAGCCGCATCACCCGGGGCCTCAAGGGCATGGCCCGGGAGCTCAACGTGCCGGTGATGGCCCTCTCCCAGCTCAGCCGGGGCGTCGAATCGCGCACCAACAAGCGGCCGATGCTCAGCGACCTGCGGGAATCGGGCTCGATCGAGCAGGACGCCGACCTGGTGCTGATGATCTACCGCGACGAGTATTACAACCCGGAAACCCCCGATCGCGGCATCACCGAGGTGATCGTGACCAAGCACCGCAACGGGCCGGTGGGCACGGTGAAACTGCTGTTTGAGCCCCAGTTCACCCGGTTCCGCAACCTGGCGGCGCCCTAGGGCCCGGCGCCGTGGACCATCCCGCCCTCACCGTGGTGACGGTTCAGACCGGCCATCGCTACCCGGACCTCTGGGTGAGCCGACTGGCGGCAATGGTTGGCCGCCATCTGGCTGAGGCCCATCGCTTCATCGTGTTCACCGACCGGCCCGAGCCTGGGCGCTTCAGCCCCCCGGCCTCCGATCACCAGCACCTGGACGTACGGAATCTGCAGGGCGGCGGCCTGCAGGGATATTTCGGCAAACTGCGGCTGTTCGACCAGGCCCTGACGGGCCCCGATCCCTTTCTGTTCCTGGACACCACCCTGGTGATCCGCGCCAGCCTGACCCCCCTGGTGCAGCTGGGCCGCCACAGCGCCGCCAGTGTGATCGGCGTCCGCGACTGGAACTACCCGATCCTCAATTCCTCGGTGCTCTGGTGCCGTCCCGATGCCCACACCCAGGCCGTGTGGACCAGCTGGCAAGACGGTCGCTATGCGGACCAGAGCTTTCCGGGAGACCAGAACTTCATTTTTGAGGTCTTTCGCCAACAGGCTCCCGCTGCCCTGGCCTACTGGCCCGAAGGACTGGTGAGCTCCTACAAAGCCCTGCGCAAACTGGCATCCCGCGATGCCCGCGCGGCCCAGCAGCAGCTGGAGGCCAGCTGCATCCTCAAATTCCACGGCCGCCCAAAACCCGAGGAGGTGCTCCATCCCTGGCGCCACCCCCGACGCACGGTGCTGCGGCACCCGCTCCAGCCCAGGCTCTGGGGGTATCTGGCCGAGGAAATCCGCAGCCACTGGCACTGAGGTACTGGTCTTCGCTGGCCACCGGACGCCTTAAATAGCCACCATGGCGGCTCCTAGTACTCCCACCGAATCCTGCACCGAGCACTTCGATGTGATCGTGGTGGGCGGCGGCCATGCCGGCTGTGAAGCGGCCCTCACGGCAGCCCGCCTGGGCTGTTCCACGGCCCTCTTTTCCCTCAACCTCGACCGCATCGCCTGGCAGCCCTGCAACCCGGCGGTGGGAGGGCCGGCCAAGAGCCAGCTGGTGCACGAGGTGGATGCCCTCGGCGGTGTGATCGGTCGCCTGGCCGATGCCACGGCCCTGCAGAAGCGCGTGCTCAATGCCAGCCGCGGCCCGGCGGTGTGGGCCCTGCGCGCCCAGACCGACAAGCGCCAGTACGCCCGCCAGATGCTGCAGCTGCTGCAGCACACCCCCAACCTGGCCCTGCGCGAAGCGATGGTGACGGGCCTGGTGGTGGATGAGGGCCGGATCACCGGCGTGCGCACCTATTTCGGCAGCGTCTACGCCGCGCCGGCCGTGATCCTCACCACCGGCACCTTCCTGGGGGGCCAGATCTGGGTGGGCAACCAGTCGATGCCGGCCGGCCGGGCCGGCGAGCAGCCCGCCGAGGGACTCACCGAAGCCCTCGAGGCCTTGGGCTTCCAGATGGGGCGCCTCAAGACCGGCACCCCGGCACGGGTGGATCGACGCAGCATCGCCCTCGACCAACTGGAGGAGCAACCGAGCGACGCCCAGGAGCGCTTTTTCTCCTTCGATCCCGCCAGCTGGGTGAGCGGGGAGCCGATGAGCTGCCACATCACCCGCACCACGGCCGCCACCCACCAGCTGATCCGCGACAACCTGCATCTCACGCCGATCTACGGCGGCTTCATCGACAGCAAGGGCCCGCGCTACTGCCCGTCGATCGAAGACAAGATCGTGCGCTTCGCAGACAAGAAGAGCCACCAGATCTTCCTGGAACCCGAGGGCCGCGACACGCCGGAGATCTACGTGCAGGGCTTCTCCACCGGGCTTCCCGAACGGCTGCAGCTGGAGCTGCTGCGCACCCTGCCGGGCCTGGAGCACTGCGTGATG
>JBIIQK010000264.1:0-2849 GCA_044342135.1 Cyanobium sp. | reverse complement strand
GAAGGTGGCAAGTTGCGTCGCTTCCTGAACGTGTACGTCAACAGCGAGGACATCCGTTTCCTCGACAACCAGGCCACCCCCCTGGGCGATGGCGACGAAGTATCCATCGTGCCCGCCGTCGCCGGCGGCTGAAGGAACCGGCCCCGGACCTTCCTTCGCAAACGGTGCCCAATGCGGCAGCCCAACAGCCACCGCTCTGGGCTCAATAGTGTGCAGACCTTGCTTGGAGACCCCCGCCATGACCCAAGCCCCGATACAGCCTGAGAGCCAGGTGCTCGAGAGCCCCTGGCAGGCCAAGGCCCAGGTGTTCGACTATCGCCAGGCCGCCAATCCCGTCCGGGCCGGCCTCACCGAACCGCTGCGCTACCACCAGTGGGGACCCGAGCTGCACCAGTCCGGCCCAACCGCCGTCCTGCCCTTGGATCTCAGTGCTGAGCTCGGCTGCGCTGGACCGGCCACCAGCCCCGGCTTGGCAGCCCATTTTCTCCGCATCCAGGCCGGAGAGGGGCTCAAGGCTGCCGCCAACGCCACCAGCGCCCTCTTCTACGTGCTCCAGGGCGCCGGTGAGCTGCACTGGGCTGGCCAGCAGCTCCCATGGAGCGCCGGCGACCTGTTTGTGCTGCCCGCCGGGGAGACGCCCCTGCTGCAGGGCCATGAGGACAGCGTTTTCTACTGGGTGCACGACGGCCCCCTCCTGACCCATCTCGGCGTGGAAGCCACCCTGCCCCGCTTCCAGGCGACCCACTATCCCGCCGCCCTGCTGCAACGGGAACTGGACCAGCTGCTGGCGGATCCCACGGCAGCCCGCAGCAACCGGCTCAGCCTGTTGCTGGCCAACAGCGACTTGCCCCAGAGCCGCACGGTGACCCACACCCTGTGGGCCATGCTCGGCGTGGTGCCCCCCGGGGCGGTGCAGCCTCCCCACCGGCACCAGTCAGTCGCCCTGGACCTGATCATTGACTGCGATCCAGGCTGCTACACCCTGGTGGGCACCGAGCTTGATGCCAGCGGCCAGATCGCCAACCCCCGTCGCATCGACTGGGAATCCGGCGGAGCCTTCATCACCCCGCCGGGTCACTGGCACTCCCACGTGAATACGAGCGAGCGGCTGGCCCGGCTGATGCCGATTCAGGATGCGGGCCTACACACCTATCTGCGCAGCCTCGACATCCGCTTTGCCGGAGGCCTCCAAGCCGACGCCTGAGCGGGCCACCACCGCCCGGAAGGCATCGCCCTCGATGGTCTCCTCGCGGATCAGCAGATCCACCAGCTCGTCCATCAGGGCCCGCCTTGGCTGGAGCAGCCCAACCGCCCGTTCGAGCGCCCCGCAGGCCAGCTCCCGCACCAGAGCATCGATCTGACGGCCGGTGCGGTCGGCATACCCCGCCCGGGTGTGAATCAGATCCCGGCCAAGGAACACCTCTGCCCCATCCCCCTCCAGGGCCACCGGCCCGAGGCTGGAGAAGCCATAGCGGGTGACCATCTCACGGCAGATGCGGGTGACCAACTCCAGATCGCCACTGGCGCCCTGGGTCACCTCACTGGGACCGAACACCACCAATTCCGCCGCCCGCCCCCCCAGGGCAACCACCAGCCGCGCCTGCAGATAGGCCTTGCTGATCAGGCCCGAATCGAGGATCTCCTCATCGGGCATCATCCGGGCGAAGCCACCCACCCCTCCGGCCCTGGGCAACAGGGTGACCTTGTCGAGGGGATCGGCGTGGGGAACCAGGGTGGCCAGCAGGGCGTGGCCTACTTCGTGGTAGGCAATCAGGCGCTTCTTGGCACTGTCCTGCAGGGGCGCCGCCGACAGGCCCATGGTGATCCGCTCTAGGGCTCCGGCCATGGCCCCATCGTCGATGGCGCTCTGGTGATGCCGCGCCGTGAGAATGGCGGCCTCGTTGAGCAGGTTGGCCAGATCGGCACCGGAGAAACCCGGGGTGCGGCTGGCCCAGGCCGACAGGGACACCTCCGCAGCCAGGGGACGGGTCCGGGCATGGACCGCCAGGATGGCTTCCCGGCCCCGTCGGTCGGGCAAGTCGACGGTGATGCGGCGATCAAAGCGGCCGGGACGCATCAGGGCCGTGTCGAGCACATCCGGGCGGTTGGTGGCCGCCAGCAGGATCACACCGGAGTTATCGGCGAAGCCATCCATTTCCGTGAGCAACTGGTTGAGGGTCTGCTCCCGTTCGTCGTTGCCCCCACCGATGCCCGCACCGCGCTGACGGCCCACCGCATCGATCTCGTCGATGAAAATGATGCAAGGGGCCTTGGCCTTGGCCTTGCGAAAGAGGTCGCGCACCCGGCTGGCGCCCACCCCCACGAACATCTCCACAAATTCGGAGGCCGCCATCGAAAAGAACGGCACGCCGGCCTCACCGGCGATGGCGCGGGCCAGCAGGGTCTTGCCGGTGCCTGGAGGCCCGACCAGGAGCACTCCCTTGGGAATCTTGGCGCCCACGGTGGTGAAGCGCTCAGGCTCCTTCAGGAAGGTGACCACCTCCTGGAGCTCCTCTTTGGCCTCAGCAATGCCGGCCACATCTTCGAAACGCACCGCCACGGCGCCCTCCTCCTGCAGCCGCGGCTTGCTGCTGCCAAAGCCCATGGCCCGGTTGGCAACCTGGGCGGAGCGACGGATCAGCAGGGCCAGCCCCCCCACCAGCAACAGCACCAGCAGGCCATTGGCCACCAGACCGGCCATGGCCCCGTCGGCCCGGTCATCGCGGACGGAGAGGGGGACCTTGGCCTGCTCAGCGGTGCGCAGCAGCAGCTGGTCGTTGCTGAACACCGGCACCGAGGCCTGGCGACCATCATCAAACTGAACCCGCACCTCCCGCTGGCGCAGGGAG
>JBIIQK010000034.1:0-10047 GCA_044342135.1 Cyanobium sp. | reverse complement strand
CCAGTTGGAGCACCTCCTGCTGCCGGGGGGGCAAGGGCCTGGTGGACGCGGACTGCAAGCGGATGCTGCAGGGGTGGAGCGATCGTAGTCAGATCCAGCCGCTCTTCAGTAGCGGGGCACGCCGGGATCCACCTCCACGCTCCAGGCATCGATGCCCCCCTGGACGTTCCACACCGCGCCATAGCCGTGCTCCTGGATCAGCCAGCAGCCCAGGTGCCAGCTGCGCACCCCCGCATGGCAGAGCACGGCCACCGGCCGGTCGCGGTCGAGCAGCTGGGGGAGGCTGCCGATCCAGTCGCTGGAGCGGCTCAGGGGGAGGTGCACCACCGGGTGGGCCAGTTGGGCCAGCTCCAGTTCGGCGTCTTCGCGCACATCCACGAGCTGAATCGGCTCGCCCCGCTCCAGTCGGGCCTGCAGGTCGCGGGCTCGGATGCTGGTCGGCGTCCCCTGGGCTGGGGCCTGCGGTTGGGCTTCTGGGCTGCTCATGGCGGGCAGAGGGGGAGGGTTGGGGTCAAGATGGGCCCATCCTGCGTGGGACGCATGAAGGCCCGCCCGTTTCTGGCGGTCGTGCTGGCGGTGGTGTTGCTGTTGCTGAGCCTGGCGGCCGGTGGCTGGTGGCTCGTTCTGCAGCGCTCTCCCCTGCAGTTGCAGCACCAGGCCCTGGTGTCGCCTCGGGCCGCCCGCTTCGTGCCCCGCCAGGCCGCCCTCAGCCTCTACTGGCTCAGTGATGGGGAGCAGCCGGTGGGCTACGCCCGGGCCGTGGCCCCCCCGCGCCAGCGACGCCAGGCGGCTGAGGCGGTGGCCCGCCTGCGGGATGGGGGCTTCGCCGCGGCGGGGCTGGACTACCCCAGCGAGCTGGCTCCCTGGCTGGGTCGGGAACTGGGCCTCGCCCTGTTGGCATCTGAGCCGGGTGCGGCCCCCGATGGTTGGCTGCTGGCCCTGCGCAGCCGGGATGCCGATGGGGCCCGTCGCTTTCTGCAGCGCTTCTGGCAGACCCGCAGCCTGGCTGGCACCGACCTGCAGATCAGCAGCTACCGGGGCATGGGCTTGATCAGTGGCCGCGGCGCCCTGGTGGGCACCACGCCGGTGCCGATCGCCACGGCCCTGATCAACGACGACTTCGTGCTGATCGCCTCGGGCCGTGGTGTGCTCGAGCAGGCCCTCGATGTCTCCCAGATCGATGAGCTCAACCAGGCCGCCAGCCCTGGCTTCCAGCAGGCAGTGCGGCAGCTGGGAGAGGGGGCGGCGCTGCTGACGGCCCGTCCGGAGGCCCTCGGGCCCTGGCTGGGTCTGCCGGCCTCCCTCAGCGCTCCCGGTGTGATCCAGGACCTGGTGGCCAGCCTGCGTCCCGAAGGCCGCTCCCTGGTGCTCGACGGCCTGCTCCAGCTCGGACCGGACGCGGGGGGGCTGGAGGCCTTGCCTGCCCAGACGCCGGCCGCTGCCGCCACGGCGACGGCCCTCTTGGAGGCCCTGCAAGGATCGTCGGACAGCCTGGCGCTGGTGCTGCGGCCGTCCGCCTGGCCCGCCCTGTGGCAGCCCCTGCTGGCGGCGGTACTGCCGGCAGGGGACCAGCCCTTGCCGGCCCTGGTGGTGGCGGGTGACAACGGCCCGTTGCTGTGGAGCGAGGGCCGCCAGGGCTGGTTGCTGGGCACCGCCGCCGATCAACCGGATCCCGCCGAACTCGATGGCCCCCTGGCCGCCGAGGGCCTGATCGCGGCCCCGTTGCCCGTGGAGGGCGATGCCAGCATCCGGGTCTGGACCCGCCTGGAGGCCCCCCAGGCCGGGCGTCGTCCGGCCCGGGCTGAACCGGCCCAGTTGCAGGCCAGCCTGGCCGGGGCCCGCTCTAGCCAGGGGCGCCTGGCCTGGTGGGGCCAAACCCTGGCGGTGCTTCAGGACCAGCGCGATGCCCGCCAGCCGCCCCGCCCGCGCCTGGAGCAGCTCTCGGCCCTTGATCTCGGCCAGGCTCCCCTGCAGTGGGCCATGGCGGATCAGCGGGCCCAGGCCCTGCTGCAGCGCTGGACCACCTGGCGTCTGTTGTCCGGGCTGGCGGGCCAGCCGCTGGCTGGGGCGGTGCAGGGGCTGAGCCTCGGGCTCGAACCGGAGAGGGATGCGGCTGCCAGCGTGCATGTTCGGGCGCAACTGGGCTTTGGCTGAGCGCGAACTGCTGCTCTGGCGCCATGGCCTCGCCGAGGAGCGCCAGCCCGATGACGGCGGCAGCGGCTCCGCCGATGCGGAACGGGCCCTGACCGCCCGGGGCATCCGCCGCACGGCGGCCATGGCCGAGCAGCTGCATCGCCTCCAACTGGACTGTGACCTCCTGCTCAGCAGCCCCCTGCGGCGGGCCTGGCAGACCGCTGAGCTTGGGGTCGCCGCCGGGCTGGCCAGCGCCTTTGGGCTGGAGCCCAGCCTGGCGCCGGGCCACGATCCGAGGCCCCTGCTGGAGGCTGGCAGCTGGCGGCGGCTGGGGCTGGTGGGCCATGAGCCCGATCTGGGCGACCTGGCGGCCAGCCTGCTGGGGGCTCCCCCGGGCACCATCCCGCTGCGCAAGGCCGGGGCGGCCCTGATCCGCCTCGGGCCCGCCGGGGCGAGCCTGGAGCTGCTGATCGGCCCTCGGTTGCTGCGGCTACGGCGCCGGTGTCACCGGCAGCCGTAGGTTCGCCCATACGACAGCGGCGGCTTCAACGTGACAGCGGCGGGCATGACAGCGAGTGGAGCCCAGGCTCCGAGTCCCTTTCGCCCGGGCCTGGAGGGGGTGCCGGCGACCCAGTCGTCCATCTGCGACATCGATGGGCAGCGGGGGGTGCTGACCTACCGCGGGTTCCGGGTTGATGAGCTGGCTGCCGAGAGCACCTTTCTGGAAACGGCCTACCTGCTGATCTGGGGCGAGCTGCCCACGGCCGAGCAGCTGCGGGAGTTTGAGCAGGAGGTGCAGATGCATCGGCGGGTGAGCTTCCGCATCCGCGACATGATGAAGTGCTTCCCCTCCGGCGGCCATCCGATGGATGCCCTCCAGAGCAGTGCGGCCTCCCTGGGGCTCTTCTATTCCAGGCGCGCCCTGGACAACCCCGAATACATCGTGTCGGCGGTGGTGCGGCTGATCGCCAAGATCCCCACGATGGTGGCGGCGTTCCAGCTGATCCGCAAAGGCCAGGACCCGATCCAGCCCCGCGACGACCTCGCCTACGCCTCCAATTTTCTCTACATGCTCACCGAGCGGGAGCCGGATCCACTGGCCGCCCGCATCTTCGATGCCTGCCTGATCCTGCACGCGGAGCACAGCCTCAACGCCAGCACCTTCAGCGCCCGGGTCACTGCCAGCACCCTCACCGACCCCTATGCCGTGGTGGCTTCGGCGGTGGGCACCCTGGCGGGTCCACTGCACGGCGGTGCCAACGAAGACGTGCTGGAGATGCTGGAGAGCATCGGCAGCGAAGACCAGGTGGAGCCTTGGCTGGACCGGGCCATTGCCGAGAAGCGCAAGATCATGGGCTTCGGCCACCGGGAGTACAAGGTGAAGGATCCCCGGGCCGTGATCCTGCAGAAACTGGCGGAGCAGCTGTTCGACGCCTTCGGCCACGACCCGATGTACGACTTGGCCCGCAAGCTCGAGGCGGTGGCGGCCGAGCGGCTCGGCCCCAAGGGGATTTACCCCAATGTCGACTTCTATTCCGGGCTGGTGTACCGCAAGCTCGGCATCCCGGAAGACCTGTTCACGCCGATTTTTGCCATTGCCCGCACCGCCGGTTGGCTGGCCCATTGGAAGGAGCAGCTGGGGGCTAACCGGATCTACCGGCCCTCCCAGATCTATACCGGTCCGGCCAGCCGCGACTGGAAGCCCATTGGGGCCCGCTAAGTTGCCCCCATCTGAGCTGCCGCCATGGTGACCAACACAGCTCCAGGCCTTGATCTCGAGGCCAGCTTTGAGCAAGCCCTCCAGGGTCTCGGACTGAGCCCGGGAGCGGCCCACCTCCTTTGGCTGCCCCTGCCGATGGTGCTGGTGCTGGTGGCGGCGGTGGTCGGTGTGCTCGTGAACGTGTGGCTGGAGCGCAAGATCTCCGCTGCCGTGCAGCAGCGGATCGGTCCGGAATACGCCGGTGCCCTCGGCGTGCTGCAGCCGATCGCCGACGGCATGAAGCTCGTCTTCAAGGAAGACATCATCCCGGCGCGGGCCGATGGCCTGCTGTTCACCCTCGGCCCGGTGCTGGTGCTGATTCCGGTGATCCTCAGCTGGCTGGTGGTGCCCTTCGGCCAGCACCTGCTGATCAGCAATGTGGGGATCGGCATTTTTCTCTGGATCTCCCTCAGCAGCATCCAGCCCATCGGCCTGCTGATGAGTGGCTATGCCTCCAACAACAAGTACTCCCTGCTGGGCGGCCTGCGGGCGGCGGCCCAGTCGATCAGCTACGAGATTCCCCTGGCCCTGGCGGTGCTGGCGGTCGTGATGATGAGCAACTCGCTCAGCACGGTCGACATCGTTGACCAGCAGACCGGAGCGGGCATTCTCAGCTGGAACATCTGGCGCCAGCCGGTGGGCTTCGTGATCTTCTGGATCTGTGCCCTGGCCGAGTGCGAGCGCCTGCCCTTCGACCTGCCGGAGGCCGAGGAGGAACTGGTGGCCGGCTATCAGACCGAATACTCCGGCATGAAGTTCGCCCTCTTCTATCTGGGCAGCTACATCAACCTGGTGCTCTCGGCCCTGCTGGTGTCGGTGCTCTACCTGGGTGGCTGGGGCTTCCCGATTCCGGTGGAGTGGCTGGCCGGCTGGCTGGGCCAGCCCATTGACGCCCCCCTGGTGCAGCTCATCACCGGATCGGTGGGCATCGTCATGACCGTGCTGAAGGCCTACCTCCTGGTCTTCCTGGCGATCCTGCTGCGTTGGACTACCCCCCGGGTGCGCATCGACCAGCTGCTGGATCTGGGCTGGAAATTCCTGCTGCCGATTGCCCTGGTCAACCTGCTGATCACCGCAGCCCTCAAGCTCGCCTTTCCGGTCGCCTTCGGCGGCTGAGGGCTGGCTGGGCCGTCAGCCAACCCAGCCCCACTCCAGACCAGCCATCATGGTCTGACTTGTCCAGCCCGCCTCCCCCCAGAGCCAGCTCCATGTTCGGGTTCCTCAAGAAAGTCGGCGACTACACCCGTGATGCGGTGGGTGCGGCCAATTACCTGACCCAGGGTCTGGCGGTCACCTTTGACCACCTGCGCCGCAGGCCGATCACGGTCCAGTACCCCTACGAGAAACTGATCCCTTCGGAGCGCTATCGCGGCCGGATCCACTACGAGTTCGACAAGTGCATCGCCTGCGAGGTGTGTGTGCGGGTGTGCCCGATCAATCTGCCGGTGGTGGATTGGGTGATGAACAAGGCCACCAAGAAGAAGGAGCTGCGCAACTACTCGATCGATTTCGGGGTGTGCATCTTCTGCGGCAACTGTGTGGAGTACTGCCCCACCAACTGCCTGTCGATGACCGAGGAGTACGAGCTGGCGGCCTTCGATCGCCACAGCCTCAACTACGACAACATCGCCCTGGGTCGCCTGCCCACCAGCGTCACCAGCGATCCTGCCGTCGTGCCCCTGCGCGAGCTGGCCTACCTGCCCAAGGGTGAGATGGATCCCCACGGTGTGCCTAATACCGCACCCCGGGCCGGCAAACTGCCCGAGCAGGTGCTCCAGACCCTGTCCAAGAGCGAGCCCGCGTCGGCACAACCCCAGGAGAAGGCCTGATGACCATCGCCTCCACCGCCCAGCTGATCTGTTTTGCTGCCCTCTCGGCCACCCTGGTGTTGGGTGCTCTCGGGGTCGTGCTGCTGCCCAACATCGTCTATTCGGCCTTCCTGTTGGGCGGGGTCTTCCTCTCCGTGGCCGGTCTCTACTTGCTGCTCAACGCCAGCTTTGTGGCTGCCGCCCAGGTGCTCGTCTACGTGGGTGCCGTGAACGTGCTGATCCTGTTCGCGATCATGCTCGTCAACAAGAAGGAAACCCTCTCCACCATTCCCGGCCTTCCCCTGCGGCGGCTGTTGTCGGGGGCCGTGTGTGGCGGCCTCTTCGTGTTGCTGATCCGGGTGGCCTTCACCACCGACTGGGCCCTGCCCGGCCCCCTGCCCGTGGGTGAAGAGGCCACGATCCGCATCGGTGAACACCTGTTCAGCGACTATCTGCTGCCCTTCGAGCTGGCCTCGGTGCTGTTGTTGATGTCGATGATCGGAGCCATCGTTCTGGCCCGCAGGGACGTGCTGAGCAGCGATGTGATCACCGGAGAGTCGGTGGATCAGGGGCTGATCGAGAAGTCCCGCTCGCCGTTGCTGCTCGACAAGGCACCCAGATAGGCGTCATCTGATCGGCGACCGTCTTCGGCTCCCTTGGGAGCCCCACCATTTTTCCCCGCTCCACCTTCCCGGCCCATGGACATCACCCTGCCAAGCACGATCCCCCTACAGGCCTATCTGGTGCTCGCGGCCGTGTTGTTCTGCACCGGCGTGTGGGGGCTGATCAATAGCCGCAATGCGGTGCGGGTGCTGATGAGCATCGAGCTGATGCTGAATGCGGTGAACATCAACCTGATGGCGTTCTCCGACTACCTCGATGGCCAGCTGATTCGGGGCCAGGTGTTCGCCATCTTTGTGATCACCGTGGCGGCGGCCGAGGCGGCGGTGGGCCTGGCCATCCTGCTGTCCCTCTACCGCAACCGCGAAACGGTCGATATGGAGCGCTTCAACTTGCTGCGCTGGTAGTCCGGCTGTTTTGCCATGCGGCTTGAGAGGGTCTGGCTGATTTCCAGGTCGGGCAGCCAGGCTGCCCAGCGTCAGGCCAAGCGCTGCGCCGAGGATCTGGCGGGCCAGGGGGTCCATGTGGTGGTGGCCTCCAGCGGGTTGGCCCGCAACCCCTTTCCTGGCCTGCTGGCCACCGAAGCCCAGTTGCCGGATCTGGCCCTGGTGCTCGGCGGGGATGGCACCGTGCTCGGGGCCGCGCGCCACCTGGCTCCCTTGGATGTGCCGATCCTCAGCTTCAACGTGGGGGGCCATCTCGGCTTCCTGACCCACGACCGCCGGCTGCTCCGCCTCAGCGCCGATGCCTACAAGGTTGAGGAGGAGAGTCTCTGGGATCGCCTCCGACACGACCGGTTTGCGCTGGAGCGCCGGATGATGCTCCAGGCCCACATCGATCGCGGCGATGGGGTGGACCAGGCCGATGGCCCCCACCTGGCCCTCAACGATTTTTATTTCCGTCCCTGCCTCGATGAGGTCTCCCCGACCTGCGTGCTCGAGTTGGAGATTGACGGGGAAGTGGTCGATCAGTACCGCGGCGATGGCCTGATCATTGCCACTCCCACCGGCTCCACGGGCTACGCGATGGCGGCTGGAGGCCCGATTCTTCACCCCGGGATCGACGCGATCGTGGTGAATCCGATCTGTCCGATGAGCCTCTCCAGTCGGGCGGTGGTGGTGCCACCCCGGGCCCAGCTTTCGGTGTGGCCTCTGGGCGAAACCAGCCGCCGGGTCAAGCTCTGGAAGGACGGTGCCCACGCCACGGTGCTGGAGCCCGGTGACCGGGCGGTCGTGCAGCGCAGCCCCCACCCCGCTCTGCAGGTGCTCCTGGAGCAGAGTCCGTCGTACTACCGCACCCTCACCCACAAGCTGCACTGGGCTGGCAGTCTCACCGCCACCGAGCCTTCCCACAACTGAATCCCTGCCATGGCTTTGGAAATCGAACGGCGTTTTCTGGTGCGCGGCGACGACTGGCGCCGCCACATCCTGTGGCAGGCCAGGCTGGAGCAGGGCTATCTGGTCGCCGGCGCCGATGGGCTCACGGTGCGGGTGCGGCGGGCCAGCGGCGCCCAGCCTGGGGCCTGGCTCACCCTCAAGGCGCGCGTTCCCCAAGGCGGTGCCGGTCAACTACTGCAGGGGGTGGGGCCCGAGGGCCTGGTGCGGCAGGAATTCGAATACCCCATCCCGCCTGACGATGCCGGCGCCCTGTTGGCCCTGGCGCCCCAGCAGCTCAGCAAGTGGCGCTACGGCCTCGATCTGCCCGGGGGCGACTGGGTGCTGGATGTGTTTGAAGCGGAGAACGCCCCGCTCGTGGTGGCCGAGGTGGAGTTCGAGCCGGCCTCTCTCCAGCCTGGGGTAGTGCCTGGTGAGGGGTTGGCGTTGGAGCCGCCGCCCTGGTGCGTCCGGGAACTCACCGGGCGCCATGAGCTCAGCAATGCAGCCCTGGCCCGCCGTCCCCTGTCCGACTGGCCGGAGGCCCAGCGCCGGGACCTGCTCGAGGCCGTAGGATAAAAACCAAAGAAAGTCTGAAGAAGTTCCGCGTGACCGGTCTGTACGACAACCAGGGCATGCTGCGCTTCGCGGGCCGGGATCTGGCCGATTGCCTGGCCTACGCCGAGTTATTCGGCCTCGGCCCGGATGGCTACAGCCTGGCGTCCCTGGCCGACGAGAAAGCTCCTCCCTTGGACGTCCAGCCCCTGATCAGCTAGCTGGCAGGTCGTTTCTCGCCGTTGGCTTCGAGGGAGCAGCAGTTGAAGCCATCGCGGCAGATTTTGCCGTGATCCATGGCCCAATTGAGCAGGGCGACGCGGTTTTTGGCGCCGGTCTTGGTGAAGATGTTGCTCACGTGGTTGTCCACGGTGCGCTTGCTGATCGTGAGCGTTTCGGCGATCTCCTGGTTGGTGAGCCCCTGGGCCACCAGTTCAATGATCTCGATTTCCCGCTCCGAGAGGTCATGGCGCACCTGACCCAGTGAGCCTCCCGTGGAGCGTTCGGAATCCATTGGCCCAGGCCGCAGGCTTCCGCTCACTGTAGGCAGGGCGCTGTCCCATGATGGCCCGGAGAGGAAAGGACCGGCTTGCTGCTTCAAAGGGCTCTGGCCAACGGAGAGGCAGCCCTCACCGCCGAGGTGATGCCGCCCCGGGGCGGCGATCCATCCCGCGCCCTGGAGGCGGCCGGGGCCCTGCGGGGCTGGGTTCATGCGGTCAATGTCACCGACGGCAGCCGGGCGGTGATGCGGATGAGCAGCCTGGCCCTCTGCCGCCTGCTCCTCGATGCGGGTATCGAGCCGGTGCTGCAGCTGGCCTGCCGGGATCGCAATCGCATCGCCCTGCAGGCCGATCTTCTGGGGGCCCATGCCCTCGGGCTGCGCAACCTGCTCTGCCTTACCGGTGATCCGGTGCGGGCCGGGGACCAGCCCGGGGTGCGGCCGGTGAACGAGCTGGAGGCCGTTCGCCTGCTGCAACTGGTGCAGCAGTTCAACGCCGGTCAGGATCCGGTCCAGGGCCTGTTGCCCGACGGGCCGACGGCCCTGTTCGCCGGGGCGGCGGCCGATCCCCAGTCCACCAGCTGGAGTGGCCTTAAGAGTCGCCTTGCCCGCAAGAAGGAGGCGGGAGCCCGTTTCGTGCAGACCCAGATGGTCAGCGACGGCGAGGCCTTGAAGCGCTTTGTGGGGGAGCTGGCTGGTCCCCTCGACCTGCCGGTGCTGGCAGGGGTGTTTCTGCTCAAATCGGCCCGCAATGCGGCCTTCATCAATCGGGTGGTGCCCGGGGCCAACATCCCCCAGGGCGTGATCGACCGGTTGGCTGCGGCAGCGGACCCCGCGGCGGAGGGGGAGGCGATTGCGGCCGAACAGGTGGCGACCTATCTCGAAATTGCCCAGGGGGTGCACCTGATGGCGATCAAGGCCGAGGAACGGATTCCGGCCATCCTGCAGCGGGCAGGGCTGGCACCCCTCCAGCCCACGGCTTAGCTGGCGTTGCTCAGGGCCAGGTCGGTGCCGAGCAGTTCGGCCATGGCTTTCTGCTGCGGGGACGGGGAGACCACGTCCTGGCGGCGCACATCGGTGATCAGCCAGTCGAGGGCCGCTTCCTGTAGATCGAAGTGGTCGCCATTGCGATCGACGCAGTAGCGGCCGAACACCAGTTTCTCGACCAGCCGAACCCCGGCTCCGATGCGTGAGTAGTCAAAAATGATCGAGTTGTCGATCGTGGCGCCTTCGCAGATGTGGCAGTTGGGTCCGATCATGGCTGGCCCGATGATCGTGGCGCCGTTCTCAATCCGGGTC
>JBIIQK010000263.1:0-2863 GCA_044342135.1 Cyanobium sp. | reverse complement strand
CAGCCATCACCGCCGTCATCGCCCTCGTGGTTGTCCTCACGGGCATGACCACCTACGTGTTGAGCCGCCCCAGCGACCTGACCTCCAAATCACGCTGATCACCCCATGACCAACACCCCCGCCACCGACAAGTGGTTTGAGCACCGCGCCGAACAGCTGATCCACATGGAACAGCTCCAGCGCGTGGAACGGTTCAACGGCCGGGCCGCCATGCTCGGCATCGTGATCGGCATCATCACGGAAGGCCTCACAGGCTCCGGAATTGCGCATCAGATCGGCCTCGGTGCCCTGGTGGACGGCTATGCCGCCTGCCGCACCCAGTTTCTGCCGTTCTGTTTCTGAGGCTCGTCCCCCCAGGGGCGTGGAGCGAACACAGGCTGGTCAGGTTGGTCGGAACAACTCCGGCCTGGCCAGCAACACCACGCTGCGATACAGCAGATCTTCGATGCGCAGGGCATCCGCCCCGCCCGTACCTCCCTCCGGCACCAGATCAATCAGACCCAGAGTCCTGCGGATCACCGCAAGCAAGGTTCGTTGAAGGGGAACCATTTCGCTGAATTCCCAGGGCCGCTCAAAACTTGCTCGGTAGTGGCCCTCAACCCCGGGATCGCCGGACAGCTCAGCCGCCTTGGCCGCCAGGCGCTGCCGGGACAACTGGATGCAAGTGCCCCCTGCTAGCGCGGTTTCGCAGCGCCTGGCCTGACCCGCCATGTACACAGCGGACTCGCCGGCAGTCAGACGAAACTGGCGCCCTTCCACGCGGAACCTGGCCGAGCCGAAAAACGGCAGCAGGAAGGTGGCAAACGGCTCATCGGCGCTGGAGATGTAGGTGACCCCTGTATGCACGGCGGCAAAGAGCTTGGTTTGACCGACGCCGGCGCCAACCGAACGGGCCAGAAAGGGGCCCGCTCCACGGCTGCAGCCAAGATCAAAACTCCGGTCCTGCTGGTTGAACTTGGTGGCGTAGTGCTCCAGCCTGGCTTCCACAAGGGCCCGACCTGCGTGAAAGGGCAGGGAAGCCTTCAGCACCGCCTCCTTGGCGTGGGAGCCCATGGGCAACCGCCTCCAGATTGAAAGGGTGATCGGCACGCCGATGTCCTCACCGTAACCATGGAGGCGCGTGGCCTGTTCCCCCTTTCGCCGGCTGAATGGGTCAGCTATGAAAGGATTTGGGAAACACGGCCAACGTCACCAGCACAGCCATGGAGGGGGAGGGTCGGTTCCAGAAGCTCGATGGGGGCGAGCGGCGCAGCGGAGGGGACCGGCGCAGCAACGACGAGCGGCGCGGCGTGCAGGACTGGCTCAATGAGGAGCAGCAGGAGGACCGCCGCAGTGGCATCAGCCGCCGGGGCACCCCAGACAACCGTCAGGACGAACGCAAGGTCATCCCCTTCGCCATCGCCCCGCGGGGATCGATCCAGGCCCCGGACGGTCGCCGCTGGGTCACCACCCTGTGGGATCTCAGCAACACCGGGCTGTGCGTGATCGCCAACGGCCAGGTGGATCTGCCGGTGGGCACGGTTTGCGCACTCACCCTCACCGAGGTAGTGGGAACGGGTCTGGCGACCTTCCAGGCCCGCTTGATGTGGTTCTCCGACGATGCCTTCCAGACCTATCTGGGCATGAAATTCGAAGACCCTCCCGTGCTGCCACCGGACACGTTCCTGGAGCGTTATCTCAAAGCCAACTTCGACTGAACCGCGTTGACCCCCAGCCGCCCTACCCGTCCTGACCTAAGCGGCAGCGCGGTGCTGGACCTGGAGCGCCGCAGCCGCAGCCAGGGCTCCGGCCTCACCCGCGAGCGGGTTCAGGGCCGCTGGCGCCTTGACCAGCTCTGGAGCAAACAGCAGGCCCAGCCTGAAACCACCAGCGCAGCTCTGCTCCGCGCGCTCCAGGCCACCCTGGCCATCACCCCCAGCCCGGAAGGGGATGGGCTGGCGGTGCTCAACAGCGTGCAACTCGGCGCCCTGCAGCTGTGCTTCAGCGGCGAGGGCCAGCTGAGGGGCCGCCGGCCCCTCCTCGAGTTTTGGTTCACCCAGCTCGAGGTGCGCTGGGGCCAACACACCCTCTGGCGACAGGCGATTGCCGGGCCGCCGGAGCCCCGCAAACGACCCTTCTTCGCCCTGATCGCCCGGGAGGGGAACGGGGAGGATGGCTGGCTGCTGGCCCGGGGCCGAGGCGGCGGCCTGGCTCTCTGGGTCCAGGGGGGCTGAGCGCCACCCGCTCAGCCGCTATGGGTCGGCGTTCTGCTCCCGCTGCAGCAGGGCAAACAGGTAGTCGGGCTCGCGGTACTGGCCCGGCAGGCAGTTGTGGAGGATCTCCAGCCGCTGCCAGCAGACGGTGCGACGCACCTTGGCGATCGATTTGCCCTCGCGGATCAGCAGGCGCAGGGCCTTGCAGTAGAGGGAGTAATTGGCTTCCAGCTCACCAATGGTGAGGCCGGGAGCGGGGGCAGGCAGGGAGGGGGGCATGGAACCGGCGGCCTTCGGGTCAGCGCAGAACCCAGATGGGCACTGGGATCACTCTGCGCCCAATGGCCCGGTTCCCGATCCCCCCATACGGGGACAATTCAGGCCAGGGCGCCTAGGGCTGAACCCTCTAGAGCTGGACCATGCCGCAGCGCATGCCCTTGAGCACCGCCTGCAAGCGGTTGTTGACGTCCAGGGTCTTGAGCAGACGCTTGGTGTAGGTCTTGGCCGTCTCCTCACTGACCACCAGGCGCTCGGCAATCTCCCGATCGGTGAGACCACTGGCGAGCAGATCGAGCACCTCGTATTCCCGCTTGGTGAGCCGCGGGCAACTCAGATAGGGGAGGGTGCCCGAGCGCAGGGAAGGGCTCCGGTAGGAGTGTTGGCCCATCACC
>JBIIQK010000262.1:0-2870 GCA_044342135.1 Cyanobium sp. | reverse complement strand
TGACCACTAAGCGCAAATTGGCTTTCATCATGCGCTGCTTCGAGCGCTTGCCGATGCGCAGCAGCTTTTTCTCGAGGTCGGTGTACTCCCGATCCCCTTCTTCGAGCAGGCGCATCATCGTCTGCACCTGGTTGCCGAGTTCGATCTCCTCAGCAGGGGTGAGGAGGGGCTCGCGACCGATGGTTGCCAGGTACCAAGTGATGGGGTCGCTACTTCGTCGGCGACTGCTTTCACTGGCCCGCAGCGGAGAGGATGTCATCGGATCGCTTTTGGGAGAAGACGACTATCGAGTCAAATTCAGCCGTAACAGTGTGTTTTCAGCAACCCTTTAGCTTTCAATTGCAAAACAACACAAAGACCCGCAACACTTGCGGGTATTCGGTGTGGTGATCAACACAGGTTGGCGAGTTGTTGTGCCACCGCCATGGGGCTGGATGCGCCCTCCCCTCCCCCTGCGCGGAGCTGAAGCCCGGCCTGGGCGTGGGCCAGGGCGGCTGCCGCCAGCCAGGTGGCATCGGCCTCCCCTGTGGCGGCCATGGCCATGGCGCCGAGCCCGGCGGCATGGCCGGCCAGCACATCTCCCAGGCCTGCACGGGCGCTGCCGGGGTTGGCGTCCATCAGTTGCCAGCGGCGCCCATCGGGCGCTGCCACCACGCTGCGGGCCCCCTTGAGCAGAACGCAGGCACCGCTTGATCGGGCGGCGGCGCCGGCGGCATCCGGGGCCGTGGCGGCGTCCTGGCTGCGATGGGCCAGCTCGGGAAAGAGGCGGGCAAATTCGCCCGGGTGGGGCGTGATCCAGGTGGGGCCCTGCCGTTGCTGCAGCCAGCCGCCGGCACCGAGGCCTAGAGCCTGGGCCACCGGTCCGGCCAGCCGGTTGAGGCCGTCGGCATCCAGCACCAGCAGCCCCGGCCAGGCCAGCAGGCTCCGCCATCCCTCCGCTTCCCCCGATCCCAAGTAGCCATCGCAGGGGGGCAGGGGGCCGATGCCCGGACCGATCAGCAGGGCGTCGAGCCGCTGGGGGTTGAGGTCGGCCAGGGGCTCCAGGCGCAGGCTGCCGTTCTCATGGCAGGGCAGGGTCTGGCTCACCACCACATGGGGGTGCTGTTGCCAGAGACTGCCGGCCAGGCCTGCCGGCAGCACAGCCCGCAGGCTGCCGCAGCCGCTGCTGGAGGCCCCCGCCAGCGCCAGGCTGGCCGCACCCCGGTAGGCCTCACTTCCTGCCACCACCAGCAGCCGGCCGCGCTGGTATTTGCTGGCCGCCGGATCCAGCGGTGGGCGCGGCCGATCGGCGAGATCGCGCGGCCCCAGCCCCAGCACGGTGGTGTGGGGCAGCGTCTCCAGCAGGGTTGCGGGCAGGCCCAGGTCGATCCACTCCAGGGCGCCCACCGCGGCCAGGACGGCGTCCTGCACCAGCCCGCTCTTGATCAGGCCGATGGCGTAGGTGGTGCGGGCCCGGGCTCCGACCCGGCCGAGGGTGCGGCCGCTGTCGGCACAGATTCCCGTGGGCACATCCACGGCCACGAGGGCGTTTGGGCGCCGTTGCTGGCGTTCCTCCAGCAGGGCTTCGATCGCCGCAGCGGGCGCCCGCCGTTGCCCGATGCCGAGTAGGGCATCAATCCAGAGTTCCGGGCCATCGGCCGCAGGCGGCTGTTGCAGCCGGGGGATGCCCAGCCAGATGGCGTGGCGCAGGTGGGCCTCGGTGAGCGGTTTGTGGCGCTCGAAAGGGCTCCAGATCGCGGTGGCCACCCCGGCCAGGTGGAGTTCCCGGGCGATCACCAGGCCATCGCCGCCGTTGTGGCCCGGGCCCACCAGCACCAGCGCCCCATGGCTTGCCAGCCGTTCGCCATGCTGCTCCAGCAGCCGGTGGGTGACCGCCAGGGCAGCTTTCTCCATCAAGGCTTCCACCGGCAGGCCACTGACGAACAGCTGCTCCTCCAGGGCCGCCATCTCGGCGCTGGTCACGAGCAGATGGCGGCCGTCCCGCGCGGGCCAGGCGGGCAATGCGGGTGGATGCAGCAACCCCGTTTCGGCAACTGGGTTTCATGATGGGAGAGATCTGCCCGTTGTCTGCCCTGTTGTCCGTTTCCGTCGCGTCGCCCTGCACTCCAGCCGGACTGGCGGCCCTGGAGCGGCTGCGTGCCTGGCCGGGAGAGCACCGTGTGGCCGTGGGCCTCTCTGGTGGGGTGGACAGCTCCCTGACGGCGGCCTTGCTGGTGGAGGCGGGCTGGCAGGTGGAGGGGCTCACCCTCTGGCTGATGAGCGGCAAGGGCGCCTGCTGCGCCGAAGGCCTGGTGGATGCCGCCGGGATTTGTGAGCAGTTGGGCGTGCCCCACCACGTGGTGGATTTCCGTGACCACTTCCAGGCGCAGATCGTCGACTTTTTGGTGGAGGGCTACGCCGCTGGGGTGACGCCGTTGCCGTGCTCCCGCTGCAACCGGGAGGTGAAGTTCGGTCCGATGCTGCAGTGGGCCGACACGGAGCGGGGCATCGGCCGTCTGGCTACGGGTCATTACGCCCGGGTGCGTCACGGGGCCGTGAGCGACAACGGCCGCCACCAGCTGTTGCGGGGCCTCGATACCCAGAAAGATCAGAGCTATTTCCTCTACGACCTGCCCCAGGAAGCCCTGGGGCGGTTGGTGTTTCCCCTTGGTGAGCTCACCAAGGCCGACACCCGCCTGGAGGCGGAGCGCCACGGCCTGCGCACGGCGAAGAAGCCGGAAAGTCAGGACCTCTGCCTGGCGGATCACCACGGCTCGATGAAGGCCTTTCTCGATGCCTATCTGCCGCCCCGTGCGGGCGAAATTGTGCTGGCCGATGGCACGGTGGTGGGCGAGCACGACGGCATCGAGCACTTCACCATCGGCCAGCGC
>JBIIQK010000261.1:0-2882 GCA_044342135.1 Cyanobium sp. | reverse complement strand
CGATCAGGTCGCAGGGTTTGAGCCCTCCCTTGGCGGCCGGGCTGCCCGGCATCACCTCCACCACCACCACCCCGTTCACCTCAGGCAGGCGGCACTCATCGGTGCTGGCATTGATTTCCCGGGCCAACTGGGGCGTGAGGGCCTGCAGGCGCACACCGATGTAGGGATGGCTGGCGGCCCCCTTCTCCAGGATCTGGGCGGCGATCTGGCGGGCCACATTGATCGGGATCGCAAAGCTGAGCCCCGCCCCCGGCGCCTGGCGAATCGCCGTGTTGATGCCAATCACCTGACCCCGGTCATTGATCAGCGGTCCACCGCTGTTGCCGGGGTTCACGGCGGCATCCGTCTGGATGTAGGGCACCCGCTGGCCCTCGCCCACCGCATTGGTGCGCTGGATGGCGCTGATGATCCCGGCGGTCACCGTGTTGTCGAGGCCGAGGGGATTGCCGATGGCGATGGCCCACTCCCCGGGCCGCACCTTGGCGGAATCCCCCAGGGGGGCCACCGGCAGCTTGGAGGCCACCACCTTCACCACGGCGACATCGGTGAGGGGATCACTGCCGAGCACCTTGCCGGTGAAGCTGCGGCCATCGGGCAGGGTCACGCTCACCTCGCTGGCCCCCTCCACCACGTGGGCGTTGGTGAGCAGCACCCCATCGGAGCGGGTGATGAAGCCCGACCCCTGGCCCTGCTGCTGCTGGATCGTCGGTCCGCTACCAAACAGGCCGCCCAGGGGGTTCACCATGCGCTTGACCGTGTCGATCCGCACCACCGCTGGTCCCACCTTGGCCACCGCATCCACGATCAGGGTGTTGCCCTGCTGCAGCGGCGGGGTGGGGGCCGCGTCGCTGATCGGGGTCTGGGCATTGGGGCGACCCGGCAGCCCCGGCATGCCCTGGCTGCAGCCCGCCACCAGCAAGGCGACGGGGGCAATCAGCGCGACGCGACACGGAGAGAAAAGGCGCGGCATGGGGGCTGGATGGGGGCCAGGTCTGAATCCGTTCATTAAAGACGGACTGGCCGCAAAGCCACGCGTAGATTCGGCACCCACGAAACGGCGCGGTCGGTGCAGCAGGGAGACGAGCTGTGGCACCAGGTTCAGCAGGCCCTTCAGGCGAACCTCAGCAAACCCACCTTCGAAACCTGGATCCGGCCCGCCCGCTGCGAGGGATTCAGTGCCAACCAGCTCCAGCTCGAAGCGCCCAACAGCTTTGCCTGCGGCTGGCTGCGCAAGAACTACCTCGGCACGATCGAGGCCGTGGCCAGCGAGATCGCCGGTCGGCCGGTGCAGGTGCTGGTCACGGCCGCCAGCGGCGATGACGTGATCGCCCCGGCTAGCAATGGCCAACCCGCCGCCCCACCAGCCCCCGCCAGCCAGGCGGCCAGCCCCGCCGGTCGCGAGGCGGCCGCCCGGGCCACCGGGGAGACCCCCCGCAAACTCGCCCCGGGGCTCAACCCCCGCTACGTGTTCAACCGCTTCGTGGTGGGCCCCAACAGCCGCATGGCCCACGCGGCCGCCCTGGCGGTGGCCGAGGCCCCCGGCCGGGAGTTCAACCCCCTGTTTCTCTGCGGCGGGGTGGGGCTGGGCAAGACCCACCTGATGCAGGCGATCGGCCACTACCGCCTGGAGATCAACCCCGACGCGCGGGTGTTCTACGTGAGCACCGAAACCTTCACCAACGACCTGATCCAGGCGATCCGCAAGGACGGCATGCAGGCCTTCCGCGACCGCTACCGCGCCGCCGATCTGATCCTGGTGGATGACATCCAGTTCATCGAGGGCAAGGAGTACACCCAGGAGGAGTTCTTCCACACCTTCAACGCCCTGCACGAGGCGGGCCGCCAGATCGTGATCGCCTCCGACCGGCCCCCGTCCCAGATCCCCCGGCTGCAGGAGCGGCTGATCTCCCGCTTCTCAATGGGCCTGATCGCCGATATCCAGGCCCCAGACCTGGAAACCCGCATGGCGATCCTGCACAAGAAGGCCGAGCAGGAGCAGATGGTGCTGCCGCGCGACCTGATCCAATTCATCGCTGGCCGCTTCACCTCCAACATCCGCGAGCTCGAGGGCGCCCTCACCCGGGCCGTGGCCTTCGCCTCGATCACCGGCCTGCCGATGACGGTGGAATCGGTGGCGCCGATGCTCGACCCCGCCGGCGGCGATGTGGAGGTCAAGCCCGGCCAGGTGATGGAGAAGGTGGCCGAGGTGTTTGGCGTGGGCGTCGAGGAGATGCGCAGCGCCAGCCGCAAACGGGCCGTGAGCCAGGCCCGCCAGGTGGGGATGTACCTGATGCGCCAGAGCACCAACCTCAGCCTGCCCCGCATCGGCGAAGCCTTCGGCGGCAAGGATCACTCCACCGTGATGTACGCGGTGGAGCAGATCGACCGCAAACTCAACAGCGACCCCGCCCTCTCCCGCCAGGTGCAGCAGGTGCGGGACCTGCTGCAGATCGACTCCCGCAAGCGGCGTTAGGGCCCAGGCTCAACGGCAGCCCTGCACGGAGATGCGGTAGCTGAAGCCCAGGGCTCCGGGGTCGTTGCTGGCACCCACCTTGAAGTTCATCTGGGTGGTCTGCTTACCCGGCACCGCCGCAAACGGGCCAAACATCTTGCCGGTGCCCATCGGCGGGTTCATCAGGGTGTTGAACATCTGCAGGTTGGAGCCATCGCTGAACTTCATGTAGCCCTCCACCGGGTATTGGGCTTTGGCGTCAGAGGAGTTGGCGGTGAAGAAAAACTTGTAGCTGGTGTAGGGCTGGCTGACGAAGAAATCGGTGTTCCAGTTGGTGTTGCCGATCAACTTGCCGCGCCCCACCGACTTCGACACGATCGGCGAGGTGCCGTTGCCGCCCACGGGCTGCAGGAAGGTGCAGGTGGGGGCG
>JBIIQK010000260.1:0-2893 GCA_044342135.1 Cyanobium sp. | reverse complement strand
GATCAGCTCGGCTGATGGGTCGATTGGGGGGGCAGGGGAAGAAAGGGGCGGCAATCCGTAGCCAGGGGCTGCTGCCACTGCTAGGAGTTGCCCTGCACAGGCCCCTCCCCGGCATGGCACTGCCTACCCCGTTTCACGCCCTGCCCGTCCGTGGCGCCCTGGCGGCCCTGGCCGGCGCTGCGCTCCTGATCACCGGCTGCCAACAGCGGCCATCCGCCGAGCTGCAGCGCCTGCAACAGAGCCAGGAACAGCTGGAGCTGAAGATCCAACAGCTGGAGCAAAAGCTCAACGCGGCCAGCCCTGGCAATGGGGCTGACCCCGCCGGCAAGCCTCCGGCCGGAGCGATCAAGTCGCTCACCTATCGCAGCGGCACGGCCGACGATCGCCTGCGCATCTACTGGGCTGACGGCAGCAAAACGGATCTGCCCTGCACCAAGGAGCAGTCCACCCTGGTCTGCGGTTGATGGCCCTTGACAAGCCCGTGGGCCAGGGTTGAGCTGATTCAGATTCTGCAATTGCGACCCATGCCCGCCCGTTTGGCTTCTGCAGCAGCGGCCGCCCTGTGCTCAGGGCTGCTGGGAGGAGGCGCGGTCGCCGGCATGGCCCTGGTGGCACCCCAAGTCGCCCTGGCCCAGGAGGCTCCGGTTCCCTTCAGCGCCGTTCGGGCCCTCAACCTGGCGCGCAACACCGCCATCCAGAACAACGGCGGCCTGTCGGTCTACCGACCGGCCCAGTGCATGTATGAAACCGCCAACGCGGGGAACCAGTGCCTGATCAGCTCCACCAGCGAGGGGTACACGTTCCGCTTCCTCGGTGGAGCCCCGGGTTGGCAGCAAGGCAACCTGGCCGCCACAGTGGAAACTGAAATCCGCATCTCCAGCGATGGGCGCACCGTGCTGGGCGTCGATTACAACGGCGCGCCCCGCTGAGCCAGCTGGGCAGCCAGGTCGGTGAGCGCCCGCAGCCACTCGGCTGACACCGGCCAGCTTTCCCGCCGGGTGAGGCTGAGGGCAATCCCCTTCTCGCCATAGGCGGCTTCGTTGACAAACACCGGCCAGACCGGCTGAGCTTCCAGTCCCGGCGGCGGCACGAAGCCGATGGGCTCTCCCCCGGGACCGGTGAACACGGGGTCCCCCGGGTGCAGCGGCCGCCAGTCCCGATGCTGCAGCGCCGGGTGCAGACAGGCCGCCGGCGATCCGTCGGGGCGACGGGGCAGGTCGAGGCTGCACAAATGGCGGTGCACCACCAGCTGGGGGGGCAGGCGCAGGTTGCCGCCCTGCGCCGCGGCCAACACCTCGAGCGCCGCCTCGACCGCCAGCTGGGTCTGGCGGCAGATCTGGGCGTTGATCACCCCCTGGGGCACGGGGCCCACCTCAATCACCAGGCCGCAGGGCCAGCGCTCCACCAGAAATCCGGTCTGGGCGGCGTCGGCCTCGTGCAGATAGATCGGCAGACCCAGCCGGGCCTGCAGGCCGGCCGCCAGGGCTAGATCGGCCGGCCGCCGGCCATAGACCACCAGCGAATTGCCCATGGCGCTGGTGGTGCTGTGCAGATCCAGCGCCACCAGACACGGGGTCTCAGCGTCGGGGCCGTGGCGGGCCACCAGGTCGCGGGCGCGCTGCAGATCCGGCCCAACCAGAGCGGGGTCGGCCAGCAGGGCCGGAGCAAAACAGCGGTTGAGATCCCGCTCGAGATAGCGGCGGTTCTGGACGTGGGCGGCGGGGTTGCCCACCACCAGCTCCAGCTCCAGGCCGAAGCTCTCCAGGGCTTCAGGCTGCCGGGACCAGTGGTCCAACAGCCAGGGGGCATTGCGCTCGTTGCCATGGGTGCCGGCCACCACCAGCACCCTGGCTGGCCCAGGATTCGGACGCATCAACGGAAGGGTCGCCGGCAGGCGCTGGATTTCAGGCCCAGCCTGACGCAGATTCAGACCCTTGCCGCCTCCGCGACCATGGCCCCACCCGCCCCCCTGGTGCGCACCGCCCGCTCGCTCTGGCACTGGCAGTGGCAGCAATTGATGGGGGGCCTGGGGCCGGCCGATGCGGAGGGCAATTACCGCCGCCCCGCCGGGGCCTTCAGCGCGCTGCCCCCCCTGCCCGACACGGCCGCTACCGCGGACGGGCACGTGCTGATCGTGGGCCGCAGCTGTCCCTGGGCCCACCGGGCCTGGCTGGTGTGGAGCCTGCGGGGCCTCGGGGCCAGCATCACCCTGGTGGTGGTCGACCCCGACCCGGCCGAGGGGCGCTGGCGCTTTGCTGAGCCCTTCGAGGGCTGCCACACCCTGCTGGAGCTCTACCGGCAATCCGGCGCCGAGGCCGGACAGCGGGCGACGGTGCCGGCCCTCTATTCCCTCAGCGAACGGCGCATCCTGGTGGGGGAGAGCGCCCGGCTGATCGAACTGCTCAACCGCTGGCCCTCCGCCGATGCCCCCAACCTGGAGCCCGCAGCCCAGCAGGCGGCCACCGACCAATGGCGGGACCGGCTGCAGAGCAGCGTCAACGATGGTGTCTACCGCTGTGGCTTCGCCCGCACCCAGGCGGCCTACGACCGGGCCGAGGCGGCGCTGTTTGAAGCGCTGGAGGACGCCGATCGCGCCCTGGCCCGCACGCCCTGGCTGAGCGGCTCCCAACTGAGCCTGGCGGACGTGGTGCTGTTTCCCACCCTGATCCGGCTGGAGCTGGTGTACGCCCCCCTGTTCGGCTGCAGCCGCCTGCCCCTGTGGCAGCTGCCGGCCCTGTGGCACTGGCGCCAGCGCTTTCACGCCCTGCCGGGTGTAGCGGCCACCTGCTGGCCGGAGGCCTGGCGCCGGGACTACTTCGGTGCCCTCTTCCCCCTCCATCCCTCGGGAATCGTTCCGGCGGGACCGCCCCTCGCCACACTGGTGGAAGGTCGA
>JBIIQK010000296.1:0-2949 GCA_044342135.1 Cyanobium sp. | reverse complement strand
ATCTGGATCCGGATCTTCCCCGACAAGCCCGTCACCATGCGCCCCGCCGAAACCCGCATGGGTTCCGGTAAGGGCAACCCGGAATTCTGGGTAGCCGTGATCAAGCCGGGCCGGATTCTGTTCGAGATGGGGGGTGCCGAAATCACTCCCGAAATCGCAAGGGAAGCCATGCGCCTGGCGCAATACAAGCTCCCTTTGAAGACCAAATTCCTGAGCCTGGCGGATCAGGAGACTGCAGCCCCTGTGGAGGCCTGATCCAATGGCACGACCCAACATCGCCGACGTGCGCAAGCTCAGCGGTGACCAAATCAACGAACAGGTCAACGCCACCCGGCGTGAGCTGTTCGAGCTGCGCTTCCAGCAGGCCACCCGCCGCCTGGAAAACCCGCACCGTTTTAAGGAGGCCCGCATCAAGCTGGCCCACCTGTTGACAGTGCAGAAGGAGCAACTGCGCTCCGCCGCCACGGCTGATTCAGCCTCCTGATACCCCCCTCGATCCCATGGCACTCAAGGAAAGGGTCGGCACCGTCGTCAGCGACAAGATGGACAAAACGGTGGTGGTGGCGGTGGAAAACCGCTTCCCCCACCCCATCTATCAAAAGACGGTCAGCCGCACCACCCGTTACAAAGCCCACGACGAAGCGAACAGCTGCAAAGTGGGCGACCGGGTTCGCATCACCGAGACCCGCCCGCTCAGCCGCACCAAGCGCTGGACCGTGGCTGAAGTTCTCACCAACAGCACCGTCGGTTGAGGAGAACCCCCAATGATCCAACAGGAAACCTTTCTGAACGTCGCTGATAACAGCGGCGCCAAGCGCATCCAGTGCATCCGGGTGCTCGGTACCAACCGTCGCTACGCCCACGTGGGTGATGTGATCGTCGCTGCCGTCAAGGACGCCATGCCCAACATGGGCGTCAAGAAGTCGGATGTGGTGAAAGCCGTGGTGGTCCGCACCAAGGCCACCCTCCGCCGCGACACCGGCAACTCGATCCGGTTCGACGACAACGCCGCCGTGATCCTCGGCAACGACAACAACCCCAAGGGCACCCGCGTCTTCGGGCCCGTGGCCCGGGAACTGCGCGAGCGCAACTTCACCAAGATTGTGTCCCTCGCCCCGGAGGTGATCTGAGATGGCCACCGCAACCCCCAAAGCCAAGTCCCCTGAGCGCATCAAGATGCGGCTCAAGAAAGGCGACACCGTTCAGGTGATCGCTGGCAAGGACAAGGGCAAGACCGGCGAAGTGCTCCGCACCCTGCCCTACGACAACCGGGTGGTGGTGCAGGGCATCAACCTGCGCACCCGCCACGTCAAGCCCACCCAGGAAGGCGAAACCGGCCGGATCGTCACCGAAGAAGCGTCCGTGCACGCTTCCAACGTGATGCTCTACTCCACCACCAAACAGGTGGCCAGCCGGGTCGAGATTGTGGTGGAAAAGGATGGCACCAAGAAGCGTCGGCTCAAAAAAACCGGCGAAGTTCTGGATTGATCTCCTCCCTCCTCCTTTCTTCCCTGTTCTCCCGTTCCCTGTCCGCCTTCTGACCCCGACCAGAAGCGCAACCCCTCCCCCGTCATGTCACTGAAACAGCGCTACCGGGAGACGATTCAACCGAAACTCCTCAAGGAGCTGAATCTCTCCAACATCCACGAAGTCCCGAAGGTGGTGAAAGTCACCGTCAACCGGGGCCTCGGCGAAGCCGCCCAGAACGCCAAGGCCCTCGAGGCCTCGATCACGGAGCTGGCGACGATCACCGGCCAGAAGGTGGTGGTGACCCGGGCCAAAAAGGCCATCGCCGGCTTCAAGATCCGCCAGGGCATGCCAATCGGCGTGGCCGTCACCCTCCGGGGCGAGCGGATGTACGCCTTCCTGGAGCGCCTGATTCACCTGGCTCTGCCTCGCATCCGCGACTTCCGCGGCGTGAGCCCCAAGAGCTTTGACGGTCGGGGCAACTACACCCTGGGAATCCGCGAGCAAATCATCTTCCCCGAGATCTCCTTCGACAAAATCGATGCGATCCGAGGGATGGACGTCACGATCGTGACCAACGCCCGTAACGACGAAGAGGGCCGGGCCCTCCTCCGCGAGATGGGAATGCCGTTCCGCAGCAACTGAGCCCTCTTCGGACCCGACCATGGCCAATCACGACCCGATTTCCGACATGCTCACCCGCATCCGCAATGCGAGTGAGAAGCGTCACGAGACCACCAAGATCCCTGCTTCCCGTCTGGTGCGCAACATCGCCAACGTGCTGCAGCAGGAGGGCTTCATTGCCGCCATCACCGAAGAAGGTGAGGGCGTGCAGAAGCACCTGGTTGTCGAACTCAAGTACAGCGGCAAGCACCGCCAGCCGACGATCCGCTCCGTGCAGCGGGTCAGCAAGCCAGGCCTGCGCATTTACAAGAACAATCGCCAGCTGCCCAAAGTGTTGGGCGGCCTGGGAGTGGCCATCATCTCCACCTCCAAGGGAGTGATGAGCGACCGCGACGCCCGTAAGCAGGGTGTCGGTGGCGAAGTGCTCTGCTACGTCTACTGATCCTGGGAGGTTGATCCATGTCTCGTATTGGTAAAGCGCCGATTCCCCTCCCCGACAAGGTGAGCGTCAGCCTCAATGGCCTGGCCGTCACCGTGAAGGGTCCGAAGGGCGAACTCAGCCGCACCCTGCCCGATGGGGTGCAGATCTCCCAGGACGGCAACACCCTGGTGGTGAGCCCCAGCAGCGAAACCCGACGCTCCCGTGAGCGCCATGGCCTCTGCCGCACGCTCGTCGCCAACATGGTGGAGGGCGTCAGCCAGGGCTACACCCGCAAGCTGGAAATCGTCGGCGTGGGCTACCGCGCCGCCGTGCAGGGCACAAAGCTGGTGGTCTCTGCTGGCTACAGCCACCAGGTGGAGATGGTGCCCCCCGAGGGCGTCACCTTCGCCGTCGAGGGCAACACCACCGTGCTGGTC
>JBIIQK010000259.1:0-2956 GCA_044342135.1 Cyanobium sp. | reverse complement strand
TTTGGATCGGCGCGGGCGAGCGCAGGCCCATCGCCTCCATCATCTGGCGGATGGAGGGGCTGTGGCGGTGGGCGCCGATGTAGTCGGCCAGCCAGTCGTACAGCTCCCGCTGGGCGGAGGTCAGCTCTTGCTGGGCGCTGGTGAGCAGTTGCTGATCGGGCACCGGCAATACAGATGAACCACTGCCCCAGTTTTGCCAGAGCGTGTGTGCTTTGTCCAGTACGGGGCGGGCGTGGTTCCTTAGCTGCTCAGCAGCGCCGCCAGCAGGGCTTGCTGGGCATGCAGGCGGTTTTCGGCCTGGTCGAAGATGCGGCTGGCGCTGCCTTCCATCGCCCCGGCGCTGATTTCCAGGCCCCGGTAGGCCGGCAGGCAGTGCAGCACGATCGCCCGCGGATCGGCCTCGGCCAGCAGCTCCTCATTCAGGCACCAGCCGGCGAAGGCCCGCTCCCGCTCGGCCTTTTCCTGTTCCTGTCCCATGGAGGCCCACACGTCGGTGTAGAGGGCATGGGCGCCCCGCACGGCCGCTACCGGCTCGTGCACCACCTCCACGCTGCCCCCGTGGGCAGTCGCCAGGGCGCGGGACTGCTCGAGCACGGCAGCGTCGGGTTCGAAGCCCACCGGGCAGCCGATGCGCACATGGACCCCCAGCAGGGCGCCGCAGAGCATCAACGAGTGGGCCACGTTGTTGCCATCGCCCACGTAGGCCAGGGTGAGCCCGCCGATCTCGCCGAAGGCCTCCTGGAGGGTGAGCATGTCGGCCAGGGCCTGGCAGGGGTGCTCCAGGTCGGTGAGGGCGTTGATCACCGGGATCGAAGCCCAGTGGGCGTAGTCCGCCAGCTCCTCCTGGGCAAAGGTGCGGATGGCCAGGGCATCCACGTAACGGCTCAGGACCCGGGCGGTGTCCGCCACCGGTTCTCCCCGTCCCACCTGGGTCACCGAGGGGTTGAGGTCGATCGTCTGGCCGCCCAGGCGGGCCATGGCCACCGTGAAGCTCACCCGGGTGCGGGTGGAGGCTTTGGTGAAGATCAGTCCCAGGGCCTTGCCGGCCAGATCGATCTGGAGGCGGCCTGCCTTGAGGTCGGCGGCCAGCTTCAGCAGCTCTCGGGTCTGGTGGGCGTTCAGGTCGGCTGAGGAGAGCAGATCCCGGCCGTGGAGCTCCGCCAGGGCCGGATATCCATTGATGGCAGCCATGGCTCCATCTCTAAAGAACCCTTATCCGCGATTGGGTGCCCCGGCGTCAAGGGTTCAGGCCGCGACCTGCACCTGCTCAGGCAACACACTGCTGGCCAACAGCTCCTTGAGATCGTCGCCCTCGATCACCTCTTTTTCGAGGATTTTCTGGGAGATCGACTCCAGCAGCTCGCGGTTGTGGTGCAGGATCGCCAGAGCTTTGTCGTGGGCGTTGTCCACCAGGGCACGCACCTCCTTGTCGATCGCCTGGGCCGTGGCGTCGCTCACCACCCGGCGGGGGTTGTTGCCGCCGCCCAGGAAGCGGCTGCCGCCCTGCTTGTCGTAGGCGAGGGGGCCGAGGGTCGCGCTCATGCCGTAGGTGCCCACCATCTGCTCGGCGATGTCGGTGGCGCGCTGCAGGTCGTTGGCGGCGCCGGTGGTGACTTCGCCGAACACGATCTCCTCGGCGCTGCGGCCGCCGAGCAGGGTGGCGATCTGGCCCTCAAGGTCTTCCTTGGAGTTGAGGAAGCGCTCCTCCGTGGGCAGCTGCAGGGTGTAGCCCAGGGCGCTCATGCCCCGCGGCACGATCGAGATCTTGGCCACCTTGCTGCCGCCGGGCATCAGGTGTCCCACGATCGCGTGGCCCACCTCGTGGTACGCCACCACCTTCTTCTCGTCGGGCTGGAGCACCCGGCTCTTCTTCTCCAGGCCGGCCACAACGCGCTCGATGGCTTCGTTGAGGTCGGCCTGTTCCACTTCGGTGCGGTAGGCGCGGGCTGCCAGCAGGGCGGCCTCGTTCACCAGGTTGGCCAGGTCAGCGCCGGCGAAGCCACTGGTGGCCTGGGCGATCTTGTCGACGTCGACGCTGGGGGAGAGCTTCACCTTCTTGGCATAGATCTCGAGGATCAGCTTGCGGCCCGAGAGGTCGGGGCGGTCCACCAGCACCTGGCGGTCGAAGCGGCCGGGGCGGAGCAGGGCGGCATCGAGGGTTTCGGGCTGGTTGGTGGCGGCCAGCACGATCACCGGCTTGTCCTGGGCGGCGAAGCCGTCCATCTCGGTGAGCAGCTGGTTGAGGGTCTGCTCCCGTTCGTCGTTGCCACCCACGACGCCCATGGAGCCAGCGCGGCTCTTGCCGATGGCATCCAGTTCGTCGATGAAAATGATGCAAGGGGCTTTTTTCTTGGCCTCTTCAAACAGGTCGCGCACCCGGGCGGCGCCGGCGCCCACGAACAGCTCCACGAACTCGGAGCCGGAAATGATGAAGAAGGGCACCTCGGCTTCCCCGGCCACCGCCTTGGACAGCAGGGTTTTGCCGGTGCCGGGCGGGCCCACCAGCAGCACCCCTTTGGGGATGCGGGCACCGATGGCGGCGTAGCGCTCGGGCTTTTTGAGGAAGTCGACGATCTCGGCCAGCTCGGCTTTGGCCTCATCCACGCCGGCCACGTCGGCAAAGGTGACCCGGGATTCCTCATCGGGCACGTACACCTTGGCCTTGCTCTTGGTAAAGCTCAGGGCGCCCTGGGCACCGCCGCCCATCTGGCGGCGGGCAAAGAACTGCAGCACCAGAATGAAGATCAGCGGCGGCACCACCCAGCTCAGGGCCGTGGTGATGAAGCTGGGCTTCTGCGGCGGTGCGGCGGCGAACTCCACTCCGTGCTCCTCGAGCCGCTGGGGCAGATCCATGTCGAAGATCGGCGTGGTGGAGAGCACCGTCGGGGCACCCTCCGCCTCGGGCTCCTTGAGCTCGTAGCGGATCTGGTCGGAGGTGATGTAAGCGCGCTTGACG
>JBIIQK010000258.1:0-2971 GCA_044342135.1 Cyanobium sp. | reverse complement strand
GGGAGACTGGGTTAGACCCACTAACTGGTCTCCCCCTGGAGAGGTGGTCGAGTGGTTGATGGCTCCGGTCTTGAAAACCGGCGAGGCGCAAGCCTCCGTGGGTTCGAATCCCACCCTCTCCGTTTTGGTCTCCAGCGCAGCCCGATCCCTCAGTCCTGTGCGGTGATCGGCTGGAGCTGAACAGGCCGCTCAGCACTGGCGCGGTTGAGTTCGCGCTCCAGATTGACAATGCGCTTGTCCCGCAGGCAGTACTTGCAGCCACCCGTGGTTTGCAGGTGCTTTTCAGGGGTAATGGAGATGTCCTTGACCGGATGGGTGGTGCAGCGAATCCGGATTGGCGTCTTGTAGCTCTTGTAGACCATCGCCCCGTAGTCGTATTGATCCCCAAACCGCGACCGGGCCCGCTGCAGGAAGAGCTCCACACTGATTGGGTTTCCCATCTGCGGCCCCCGATCCCAACAGCCAGCGGCCCAAACGCTAGGGGAGTTCCCTGCTCGGGGCGCCCCGCAGCAGCGGGCCTTCATGGTGTGTGATGCAGTGGAAAAGCGGTGGATTGGCAGCCCTGACGGACGCGCTTTCTAGGCTGCAACCGAGCGCCATGAAGGGAGTGGTGATCAGGCAGGGAGCAATCCCTGCTTTTTTATGGCCATGTCTCCCGGCGGCGATGCCTGCGAGTGGCAATGCGAATCTGGGTGGCCTGAGCGTCCTTGTCTGCCCATGCGCCCCGAGGCTCCCCAGCGCCCCCCCTGGTTGAACTGGCTGATTCTGCTGGCCTTCCTGTGGAGCTCCTACCAACTGGCGGGCCTGTGGTACCAGCGCCTGCACGGATGATCCCCTGGCGGCGCAGAGGGATTAGCAGAGGGATCTAGGGGTAGTGGTTGGGCACGAAGAACTGCTCGTTGCGCGGCGGACGCTGGGTGTTTTTGGCCGGTTTGCGGGGCGGCAGTTTGATCGCCGGCGGGGTCATGTCCTCGTAGGGGATCTTGCTGAGCAGGTGCTGGATGCAGTTGAGCCGGGCACGACGCTTGTCGTCGGCCTCCACCGTGAACCAGGGGGCTTCCGGAATGTTGGTGTGGGAGAACATCACATCCTTGGCCCGGGAAAAGCTCTCCCACTTGTTGCGGGCTTCCAGATCCATCGGGCTCAGCTTCCAACGGCGGGCCGGATCATCGATGCGGGCCTGGAAGCGGGATTCCTGCTCCTCGTCGCTCACGGAAAACCAGTACTTCAACAGGGTGATTCCGGAGCGCACCAGCATGCGCTCAAACTCCGGGCAGCTCTGCAAGAATTCCTCCAACTGGTCGGGGGAACAGAAGCCCATCACCGACTCCACCCCGGCCCGGTTGTACCAACTGCGATCGAACACCACAATCTCCCCGGCCGAGGGGAAGTGCTCGACGTAGCGCTGGAAATACCACTGGGTTTTCTGCTGGTCGGAAGGGGTGCCCAGGGCCACCACGCGGCAGCCGCGCGGATTGAGCGGTTCGGTGATGCGTTTGATGGTGCCGCCCTTGCCGGCGGCATCCCGGCCCTCGAACAACACGATCAGGCGGAAGCCGGAGGCCTTCACCCAATACTGCATCTTGACCAGTTCCACCTGGAGCCGGGTGAGCTCCTTTTCGTAGAGCTTGCGGTCGAGCCGGCCCCCATTCGGCACCGCCCGGGGCTCGGCGGCCAGGTCATCGAGCAGGGGCGAGGGGTAGTAGCGGTCGCTGAGGGGCCCGAACTGGGGTGGGCGCGGCTCGGCGGGAGGGTGGTCGTGTTTTTTGGACTTGCCCATGGTTTGCGGCGGCCGCGTCTCAGCGCGGACGGGCGGGCTGGGGCCAGAAGGCCCGGACCAGCCGGATCAGGCCCGTGAGCACCAGCCCGAGGGCCAGCACCACGGCCAGCACCACCAGCACCACGGCCAGCAGCTGCAGCACCCCCCAGAGCGCCTGCTGCACCCCCCCGATCAGGTTGGCCAGGGCCGTGCTGAGCACCAGGAAGGTGTCAAAGCGCTCCGGCAGCTGCAGCAGCCCCAACAGCAGCAACACCCCAGCGCCCCCCAGCAAGAGAGCGATACCGGCCTGGCGCCAGCGGGCCGGGCGGCGTTTGCGACGGAACACCCGCCGGGTGGCATCCCCGGTGGTGGGCAGCTGGAGGGCGCGGCGGCGGGGCGAGGTCATACCTCGAGGGCGTAGCCCGCACCACGCATCCAGCGCTCAAACTCCATCAACACCAGTTCGTTGGGGCAGTCGATCAGGGAGAGGTCGGCCACAGTGCAATCGCCCTGGCCGCCGTGGTGGAGGGAGAGGCGGAAGTTGTCACCACTGAGCCCGCAGACCTCCGGATCGCTGCGCACCACAACGCCGAGGGCAGCACCGATCCTCGCCACCCGGATCCGCAGTTCCGACCAGGTCATTGTGGCCATGGCCCTATCGACTCCCGCTCAGTGTGACCAGCGGACCGTCCACGTCAAGGGGCGGGCGCCGGAGGGGTCGGGGCAGGCTGGCTAGCTGCAGGGCGGGAGCTGGGGCCGGCAGAGGGCTTGGGTTCGGGCACGAGCAGGCCCAGGCCGGAGGCCACCACCACGGCCAGCAACCCTCCCACCGGTGCCGCCAGGCGCTGGACCAGGGGCCGGCGCTCGAGCAGGTCCCGGCCCCGAAGCGGCAACGGCTCGGGCAGGTCCAGGGGCAGCTGCAGCCGGGGGTCGAGACGCAGCTGGTCGAGCACCCGCACCAGATCGGCCAGCTCGGCATCGTCGAGGGCGAGCTGCAGGGGCGGGGTGTCGGGCTGGCTGCTGCGCAGCAGCAGGGTGTGGCCACCCTCCGACGCGGGGCCGATCTCCACCGGCTGGGGCTCGGCTCCAAACCGCCGGGGCACACCGCTGATCAGGTAGCGGGCATAGGGCAGCACCACCTGCATCAGGGCCAGGAGGTGCTCCTTGCGGCCCTCCAACTCGGGGCGGCCGGCCCACTGCAGGCTCCAGCCC
>JBIIQK010000256.1:0-2984 GCA_044342135.1 Cyanobium sp. | reverse complement strand
GCTGCACCACCGGGGGCTGTGGCGTCAGCTCAACCGGCAGGGCTGGCGGGAGGGCAACGCCTAACCCACCTCCACTCCCGCACGCGCCAGGGCCCGGGCCTGCTCCAGCTGCTCCGCGGTGTCCACCGAGAGGCAGTCCTGATCCACCGCGAAGGTGAGCAGGGGGATGCCGGAATCGATCAACCGCAACTGCTCCAGTTTTTCCAGCTCCTCTAGGGGCGATACGGGCAGGGCCATCCAACCGGCCAGGACATCGGCCCGGTAGCCGTAGAGGCCCACATGGCCCCAGTAGGTGGTGTGCTCGGTCCACTGCTCCGGCGGCACCCCGCGCAGGTGGGGGAGGGCACTGCGGGAGAAGGTGATGGCCCGCCCGTCACGGGCTCGCAACACCTTCACCACGTTGGGATCGTGCAACTTGTCGGCGGCCAGCGGATAGACGGGGGTCAACACCGGCGGCCGCTCGAGCGCCACAAACTGGGCCACCATCGCCTCGATGATCCCCGGATCCAGCAGGGGCTGGTCCCCCTGCACGTTGATCACCAGGGTGTCTGAGGGCAAGCCCCCCGCGGCAGCCACCAACTCCTCCACCACGCTGGCCAGGCGCTCACTGCCCGAGCTGCAATCCGGGGAGGTCATCAGCACCGGGAAGCCCCAGGCCTCGGCCTCAGCGCACACCTGGTCATGGTCGGTACACACCACCACCGCCGCCACGCCCCGGGCCTGCCGGCAGCGCTCCAGCACGTGCTGAAGCATGGGCTTTCCGGCGATATCGGCGAGCACCTTGCCAGGCAAGCGCGCCGATTCGAGCCGGGCCGGTACGGCCACCACCACGCAGGGATCACGCACCGGATCGGTCATTCGCTCACGCTAAGGGGCCGCACCGGGCTCCCAAGGCGGCCAGAGCCTCAAAGCCGCTCCAGCCCCAACCGCGCCGCCCGCAGGGCGCGCAACCGCTGGCCCAGCTCCGGCCCCTGGCGCATCCCGGCGGCAAGCAGGTCGGCCGCGGTCTGGTCACTCTTGAGGTGGCGCCAGCGCAGCCACCAGCGCAGCAGGGGCCGGCGAGGTCCGGTGCCGCAAGCCAGGGCCAGGGCCACGGCCTCGGCGCTGCAGCCCGGGGCTTCCAGCAGGGCACACCACTGCTCAACCCGCCACGCCGGGCCCTCCTCCCCCAGCCCCCGTAGCCGGCGCCGCAGCTCCAACCACTGCACCAGCAGCCGGTGCTGGCGATGGGGCAGCTGCAGCCGCTCCGCCAGGGCCAGCGGATCGCTGGCACCGGCCACCAGAGCCGCCAGCAGGGGCACCCCCAGGCGCTGGGCCCAGCGCAACCGCCATGGCCAAGCCCCATCGGTCTGCAGGGCCGGATCCAGCAGCGCCAAGCCGCCCCACTGCTGCAACACCTGAAGGGCCACCCGCCAGGGTTCGCGCTCCAACAGCAGCTCCAACTCCATGCGCAGGCGGGTACCCAGGGCGGCCGGGGCCTGACCGGGCCCATCCCCCAACCGCCAGCTCCAGGGCCAGTCCGCCAGGGCGGAGCGGGCCTGGTCGGCGCTGCCGGGCTCCAGCGCCAGCCCGAGCCGGGCGGCGTAGCGGGCACCCCGCACCAGGCGGGTGGGGTCGTCACGGACGCTGCCCGCATGGAGAAAACGCAGCTGGCGCCGCTCCAGATCCCGCTGGCCTCCATGGGGATCCAGCAGGGTGCCACTGGCCAGCTCGAGGGCCATGGCGTTGATGCTGAAATCGCGGCGGGCCAGGTCGTCGGCCAGGCAGCCAAAGCTCACCTGGGGGTTTTCAGCCGGCACCGGGTAGGTCTCCCGCCGAGCCGTGGCCACATCGAGCAACACCGGCTCGCCGGCCAGGTTGAGTTCCAGCTCCACCGTGCCGTAGGCCCCGTGTTCCTGGCAGCGCCGCACCACCCCGGATCCCAGCTGCTCCCCCAGCGCCGCCACCAGGCCGGAGGCCGGACCCTCCACCACCAGGTCCAGATCAGGCACCCCGAGCCAGGGGTCGTTGTGCACCCGATGCAACAGCAGATCGCGCACGGCGCCGCCCACCAGCGCCACCCGGCCCGCCCGGGTGGCGCGCAGGGCCGTCAACACGGGGGCGGGGATACCTGGGATCTCCACCTAGGCCTCAGCGGCAATGGGCATCAAAGGGGTTCGATCGGTGCCAGACGCGGGTCGAGGATCTTGGGCCCCATCCCCTGGAATTTCACCGCAATCGACACCTTCTCACCACTGCCGAACAGGTGGGTCACCTGACCCTCACCGAAACTGCTGTGCCTCAGGCGATCCCCCACCGCCCACGTCTTGCTTGCCGCCCGTCGCCGCACCGCATTGGCCGGGGCTCCGGCCACACCGCCACCGGCCACCTGGCGGGCATCGTCGCGATCCACCCGGGTGAGGCGATCCAGGCGCTGCTCCCGGCGAATCGCGGCACCGCCGCTGTGGGGAATATCGCCCTGGATCAGCTCACTGGGAAGCTCCGAAAGAAACACCGACGGCACCGCCGGCTCCCGCATTCCGCCCCAGAGGCGCCGCTCACTGGCATGGGAGAGGAACAGGCGCTCCTTGGCCCGGGTGAGGCCCACGTAGCAGAGCCGACGCTCCTCCTCGAGGGCCGCCGGATCCTCCAGGGAGCGGTAGCTGGGGAACAGCCCCTGCTCCATCCCCACCAGATACACCACGGGAAACTCCAGACCCTTGCTGGCGTGCAGGGTCATCAGGGTGACCCGGTCCTGCTCGGTGTCCTTGCTGTCGGCGTCACTGGCCAGGGCCGCCGACGCCAGGAAATCCTCCAGGGAGCCCTCCTCGTTCTCCTCCTGGTATTGCAGGGCGGCGTTCACCAGTTCGTTGAGGTTGCGACGCCGGTCTTCCGCTTCGTCGGTGCCGTCGGCGATCAGCTCGGCCACGTAGCCGCTCTGCTCCATCACCCGCTGCACCAGCTCCGACGGGGCCACGTCTTGGGCGCAGGCCTGCAGGCCATTG
>JBIIQK010000257.1:0-2984 GCA_044342135.1 Cyanobium sp. | reverse complement strand
TGACGCCGCTGACGGTCGGGAACCGTCACGTTCACCAGGGTCTGGGGGTAGGGCTGGAAGCTGCTGTCCATCCAGTCCGCCAGGCTCTGGCCGGAGCGGTGCAGCAGGGTGGCCACCTGCAGAGCAGTGAGCAGTCCATCACCGCTCATGCCATGGCGCGCCGAGAGGATGTGGCCCGACTGCTCGCCGCCGAGGCCGGCCCCCATCTGCTCCATCGCCTGGTGAACGTACTGATCCCCCACGGCAGTGCGCTCCAGCACGCCGCCCTTGGCCTGCCAGGCCCGCTCGAAACCAAGGTTCGACATCACTGTGGCCACGATGCGGTTGGCGGGCAGCTGGCCGTCGGCCAGCAGTGACGACCCCCAGAGGTAGAGGATCTGGTCCCCATCCACCACCCGGCCCTGGCCATCCACGGCCAGCATCCGGTCGGCATCGCCATCAAAGGCGAAGCCCATGGTGGCTCCTGTCTCAAGCACGGCTTGCCGCAGGGGCTCCAGGTGGGTGCTGCCGCAGCCCACGTTGATGCGCTCACCATCGGGCTGGCCATGCAGAACAGTGAGCTCCGCACCGAGGGCACGGAACACCGCCTCCCCGCAGGCCGTCGCCGAGCCCCAGCAGAGGTCGAGCACGATGCGGCATCCCTCAAGGCGCCGCCCCATCACGCTGGCCAGCAGGGCCCGTTGATAGTCGGCCAGCAGGTCGTGGCGATCGTGCACGACTCCGGTGCCACTGAAGCCGCCGGACGCCCCCAGGGCCGGGCCGCCCCCCACACCCTGCAGACCCGCTTCGATCGCCTGCTGCTGGCCGCGGCTCAACTTGGCGCCGGAGGCGCCGAACACCTTGATGCCGTTGTCATGGGGAGGGTTGTGGCTGGCAGACACCATCAGCCCGCCGGCTGCCCCGAGGCGCCGGATGGCACCCGGGATGGCCGGGGTCGGGCAGAGACCCAGGGTCCACACCTCACGGCCCGCCGCGGTCAGTCCGGCCGTCAGCGCCGCCACCAGCATCGGGCCACTGCTGCGGGAATCCGTGCCGATCAGCACCGGCGCACCGGGTGGCAGCACCTGGCCGCACCAGAAACCCACCTGCAGGGCCAGGGCCGGACTCACCTGGGTGCCCACGCGGCCACGGATGCCATCGGTGCCGAAGCCGGCCACGCCTCCCCGCAGGGGCAGACCAACGGGATGGGGAGCCAGCTCGGCCATGGGCAGGTGCCGCGAAGGAATTCAGGCTACGTGGAGTGATCAGCTCCAGCGCCGGGGCCACCAGATCCAACGCACCAGCTCCCAGACCGCCCAGAGCAGCAGCAAGCCCACCACCCAACCGGGCAGCCAGATCAGCGGCCACCAGGGGCGCAACAGCAACACCAGACCCGCCGCCGCCAGCACCCGCAGCGCCCGCAGACGCTGGGTCGCCCCAGGCAGGCTGGAGAGGTAGGGAGGCAGGGAAGGCAGGCGCACCAGCGGAGCTGATTCACACGTCTCCAGAATGCCGAAGACCTGCCGCCATTGCCCTTGGCTCGCCTCCCCCTGCTGCTGGCGCTCACCTGCCTGGGCAGCGGCGCTGGGCTGGTGGCCGGCCGAGCGCTGCTGGCCTCGCTTCCCGCCGCCGATCCCCAGACCTCCACCGCCAGCCTCGAGCGCCTGGCATGGCTCGCACCGGATCCGGAACGACGGCGAGAGGCACGGCTGCTGCTGGCCGCGCGGCAGGGGGATGATCTCGCCCGCGAGCGCGCTCTGCTGCGGGGCCAGGGCTGGGGGCCGGATCCCCTCGCCGCGCTAGTGCTCAAGCGAGATGCCCTGGCCGCTGACGCCCTGGGGGATCCGACCACCGCCCAACAACGCTGGCAGCTGCTGCTGCGGCGCTTCCCCCAGACCCCGGCAGCGGCCGATGCGCTCTATGCCCTGGGACGCGAACGCCCCGAGCTGCGCCAGCAGCTGCTGAAGCGCTTTGCCGCCCATCCAGCCGCCCTGGCCGCCGCCCTGGAGATGGGCCCTGCACCCACGGCCCGCCTCGAGGGAGCCCTGCACCTGGCCCGCCATGGCGTGCGTTGGCCGGGCGCCGAACCACGGCTGGGCCAGGCCTGCCAGAGCAGAACCGCCGTGCCCAGCCCCGCCCAGCGCGATCAGCTGGCCGCAGGCCTGGCCCAGCTCGGGGACAGCGCCGCCGCCCTGACCTGCCTGCAGGGCCGCCAGCCTGGCCTGGACACGCAGTTGGCCCTGGCCAAGGCCCTGCTGGCCGGCGGAAACGCCCAACAGAGCCAGGCCCGGGACCGGTTGCTGCAGCTGGCCCGATCCGCACCCCGAAGCCCCCAGGCGACCGAAGCCGTCGCCCTGCTCAGCGACCAGCCCGGAGCCAGCACCCTGCAGGCCCTGTCCAGCCTGCCGGCCGCCCTGCAGGCCACCGCCCCCGTGCAGGCCCGACGGGCTCTGGAGAGTCCGGGCACCGGGGCCGTGCTGGCGGTCCTGAAGCGCTGGCCCACCGATCCGGCCAGCTGGGAACTGCAATGGCAGCGGAGCCGCCAGGCCCTGCTCGCCGGGCAATGGGCCACGGCCCAGACCCTGCTGATGGCACCGATCGACCAGGAGCTGCCCCCGGCCCTGGCTGGCCGTCAGCGCTTTTGGCTGGGGTTCAGCCAATGGCAGCTGGGCCAGCGCACGGCCGCGCGCCACACCTGGAGCGCGCTGCGGCGCCAGCAGCCCGAGGGCTACTACGGCTGGCGCGCGGCCGTGCGGCTGGGGGAGGGAGATCTCCGCCTCGATCGCGATCGCAGCCCCTCCCTGGCCGCCTCCAGCTGGCAGCCCCTGGGGAGCGGCAGTGGGGAGCTGGACCGGCTCTGGCGCCTCGACCAATCCCTAGAGGCCTGGGAACACTGGCGTACGGCCCGAACCCAGCCCCCCAGCACCCCGCAGGAGCTGGTGCTGGAGGGCCGGCTGCGCCGGGCCGTCGGCGACCACTGGATCGGCCTGGGCCAGCTCGAGCAG
>JBIIQK010000255.1:0-3003 GCA_044342135.1 Cyanobium sp. | reverse complement strand
TGCCGGCCCGCTGCAGCTCGCGGGCGCAGAGGTCGGCCTGGGCAGCCACCGGTTGGCGGTAGTCGAGCTGCTCCAGGATCCGGTGCAGACAATCCCCGGCCTGGGCGCCCCGGGGGAAGGTGGCCAGGGGGCCATCGGCGGGCCACAGCTGAGGGCCGTCGTCAGGCCCGGCTCCGCTGGTCGGTGGGGTGGCTTCGAGGTCGGCCACCAGGGCATCGGTTTCCCTGCCTTCCTCCACGGCCTGGGGTGCCGCGCTGTGGCTTCCCTGGGTCCAGCTCGTGTAGCTGCTGCGGCCCCAGGTGGGGTCGAACGGGTGACTGGGCACGGGACCGCGGGCCAGGAGCATGGCGTCGGGTCTGGAGGCCGGCCGCCACGGGATCCGATCCCCCCTGGCGGGGGGATCGATCAGGCTCAGGGTCAGGCCGCGGCGGCTGATCGCCTGCTCCAGCCGGTCACGCCAGACGGCATCGCTGCTGTCCCGATAGGGGTCGTGGTCGTCGCCTGGGGGCTGCTCCTGGTCGAACAGCCAGGGATGGAGCGGGTTGCCCTGCTGCCCCTGCACCGGCCCCCAGGCGAGCACCAGCAGCAGCCGGGCCCGGGTGGCGGCCACATAGGCCAGCCGTTCCCGTTCCTCCAGTTCGGCCTGGCGCTGCTGCCGGCGGGCCCCATAGCCGGCCCCCCAGTGGGGGTTGAGGTGCAGGTCGAGCACGGCATCGCCCTGCTCCGGGTCGCGGTCCTCAGGCCGCCAGCGCACGCCCAGCCGTCCCTGGCCGCCCCGATCGCCGCTGGGGGCCTGCCACAGGTAGGGGCAGATCACCACCGGGTATTCCAGTCCCTTGCTGCGGTGCACCGTCACCACCGACACGGCCGCATCCACCACGTCGCTGTGGGGCTGGTGGGCGTCGGGCACGTCCTGGTCGGGGTCGAGCCGCAGGCGCCGCAGCCAGTCGGCCGCGGCCGCGGGCCCTAGTTGGTCGGCGTGCAGGCGCTCCGCCACCAGCTCCCCGCACTGCTGCAGGTCGGCCAGCAGCCGCCCCCCCAGGGAGAGGCGGGCCAGCCCCCGCTGCTCCAGCAGGCTGGCCAGCACCCCCAGCAGGCCCCGCCGGGGCAGCTGGGCGGCCCAGTGGGCCAGCCGACCGGCCAGGGAGCTCCACTCCTCGGGTCCCGCACTGGCGATCTCGGCGGCGCTCCAGCCCAGCAGGGGGGACGCGGCCAGCAGCCGCAGGCGGTGGGCCTGGCCGGGTTCGGCCAGGGCGTCGAGCAGCCGCTGCAGCGCCGTGGCGCCGGCACTTTCGAACACATCCCCCTGGCTCACCAGCCGGCTGGCGATGCCGCAGGCCTCAAGGGCGCTGCGCAGGGCGTCGGCCTGGCGGTGGGTGCCCACCAGCAGGCAAATGTCATTGGGGCCCAGGGGCCGGCTGGCGTTTTCCCCTTCCGCGTCGCCCATCCGCTGCTCGCAGAGCCCGCGGTTGAGCAGGTCGGCCGTGAAGCTGGCGATCCGACCAGGCAGGTCGCGCTCCAGGGCGGAGCGGCTTGGCGGTTTGGTTCCGGCGGGTCGGTCGCCGCCGAGCCAGAGCAGCTGCAGGGGATGGTCGTCCGCCGGCAGCGACAGGCTCGACTTGTCCTGCTGGGCGCGCACCGGCGGCACGGGCAGGCCGGTGCGGCGCAGGCCCGGTTGCATCAGCCCATTCAGCCCGGCGATCAGGGCCTGGCTGGAGCGGTAGTTGTCGGTGAGGCTGCTGATGCCCGCGCCGGCCCGGGCGGCTTCGCGTGCCCGTAGATAGGTGCGCAGGTCGCCGCCGCGGAAGCGGTAGATGGCCTGCTTGGGATCCCCCACCAGCACCAGCCGGTGGCGCTCGGGCTGGAAGGCCCCGGCCAGGATGCGCCACTGCACCGGGTCGGTGTCCTGGAACTCATCCACCAGGGCCACGGCGTAGCGCTCCCCCACCGCCTGCAGCAGCGGTGTGCTGGCCTGTTCGCCTGGGTCCAGCCCCTCCAGCAGCTGGGCGAAACCCAGCCGCCCGCTCTGGCGGCGCCGGCGGTTGAGCTCGGCCCGGCCCCAATGGCTGGCGTGCAGCAGCATCGCCTCCGCCGGACCCTCCAGCAGCTGGGCTACCGCCTCCAGCAGGGGGCGCTCCGGCAGGGAGCTCCCCGAGCCGCCGTTGCCGTCCGGGCCATCCCTGCCCTCGAGGCCCCGCGCCACCTTGAGAAACGCACCGGGGTGGAAGTAGTCGCGCAGCAACCCTTCGGCGCCGCCGCTGCGGCCCGCCGTGGCGCCGTAGTCGCCCCCGGGGGGCTGGGCGGCGATCCAGCCATCCACCAGGCCGCAACGGTCCTTGCGGGGTTTGGGGTTGTAGGGGGTGGTGGTCTTGAAGCCCTGATCCCGCCAGCCTGCGGCCGCGCTGCAAAAGCTCGCCTCCAGGTCCCGGCCCTGGGCACTCCAGCGCTCCTGGAACTGGCCCCAGGCCTCGGCCCAGAGGGCTTCCAGCTGGTCCGGCAGCGGGGCATCAACCGTGAATCCGGCCGGTAGCGGGTCGAGCTGCAGGGCGGGGTCGCCGTCGAGGCTGCCCAACAGGGCTTCCAGGGTGTCCGGACCCTTCACCCACGTCTGCAGGCCGGCCACCAGGTGGCTGGCCAGGGGCAGCACCTGCTGCTGCCAGTAGTCGTGGGCCACCTGCCGAACCAGGGTGCCTTTCTCGGTTTCCAGCCGCAGCTCCGGGGGCAGACCGGCCTCGAGGGCGTGGCGCTGCAGGGTGCGGCGGCAGAAGCCGTGGATGGTGGTGATGTCGGCGCCATCGAGCTCCTCCAGGGCAAGCAGCAGCCGGGCCCGGAGCCTGTCGCTGCGGGGCCGCTGTTGCTCCAGCCAGGCGGCCAGCGTGGGGTCGGGCGCCTCCAGCGTTGGATCCTCCAAGCCCGCCAGGGCCCGCTGCAGCCGCTGGCCGATGCGATCGCGCAGCTCGGCCGCGGCGGCGTCGGTGAAGGTCACCACCAGCAGCTGGCGCA
>JBIIQK010000254.1:0-3004 GCA_044342135.1 Cyanobium sp. | reverse complement strand
CCCGCGGATCCCCCGACGGCGAAGGGGCAACAGCAGGGCAACAGCCATCAACACCGCCACCACGGCAGCCAAGGTGCGCAGGGGCAGCACCAGATGCACGTCCAACCAGCCGGCGCCGGGCACGCTCCCGGCGGTGCTGAGCAACAGCTGGTGGCGGCCCAGCCAAAAGCTGCAGGCGACCAGGAGCACCAACAGGGCCAGGGGGACCCTCAGGTTCAAGAGCTGGGTGGCCGTGAAGCCGTGGAAACGGCCGTCGCTGAGCTGGGGAGGGCGGGCCAGGATTCCCCAGAGGCCCGCCGCCAGGTGGCAGATCAGCAGGGCAAGCAGCAGGGTGAGTCCGAAGGCCAGCGCCGGGAAGCGGACCATTCCAAAGCTGATGTCGGCCCAGAGCATGGGCTCCTGGATACCGCTGTCGGGCGCCAGGAGCGCCAGCGCCCACACCCCCCAGGCCCGGCCGAGGGCCGTGGCCGTAGCGAGGGACGCCATTCCCGCCAGCAGCCGGGGGCTGAGCTGGGGGCGGAGCAACAAAGCCACCAGCAGGCCACCCAGGAGCAGCAGCAGGGGCAAGGGCAGGCCCTGAAGCATGGTGAGCCCGTGCAGACGGCTGGGATCGAACGGACTGCGTACGAGCCGCTCCGCCAGACGCAACAACAGGGCCAGCGGCACCAGCTGGGCCAGGGCTAACAGCCCAAGACTGACCGCGTAGCGCCCAGGGCCCAGGCCAAAGCGGAGGTCCTGGGCACCACCCGGCTCCGCGCGCCAGAAATGGGTCAGCCAGCGCTGCAGGCCCAGGCCCAGGCCCAAGCCCAGCAAGGCGCCCCCCAACTGCAGCAGCCAACGCCGCAGCAGCACCCCACCCCAGGAAAACTGCTCAAACCATTGCCATTCCACCCAGAGGCGTGCCGCCAGGAGGGTGGATCCGGCCACAAGCACCAGCCCGAGGGTCAGGCCAACCAAAAAAGGGACGTTGGTGCGCTTCAGGCGCCTCGGCATGGGGAATGGGGCCACGCGCCGAGGCTAGGAAGCCCTGGCGCATCAGCAAGCCCGACCCCCACCGACCCAGCCCCGAGAGACAACGATCACCCCCTGAAATATCCGACCCTGAAGATCGGGATTTAACAAGGCATTCGATCGGCGCTGTTAGCCTCGCTCCACCTGCCCGGGCGTGATCGTGACGGCCACCCTCTCCCGCTCCACCTTCACGGGATTGCGCTGCAAGGAATGCGGCCATCCCTATGAAGCCGGAGCCCGGCACGTCTGCGAAGACGTCTGTTTTGGCCCCCTTGAAGTCGTATACGACTACGAGGCCATCAAAAACCGCGTCAGCCGCGCCACGATCGAAGCCGGCCCCGCCTCGATCTGGCGCTATCGGGAATTTCTGCCGATCGAGGGCGAGCCGATCGACGTGGGCACCGGCTTCACCCCCCTGCTCAAGGCGGGCAACCTCGCCAAGCGTCTGGGGCTGAAGAGCCTCTACATCAAGAACGACGGCGTCAACATGCCGACGCTCTCCTTCAAAGACCGGGTGGTGTCGGTGGCCCTCACCCGCGCCCGGGAGCTGGGCTTCACCACCGTGAGCTGTGCCTCCACCGGCAACCTGGCTAATTCCACCGCCGCCATCGCCGCCCATGCGGGCCTCGATTGCTGCGTGTTCATCCCCAGCGATCTGGAGCTGGGCAAGGTGCTCGGCACCCTGATCTACAACCCCACCCTGATGGCGGTGAAGGGCAATTACGACCAGGTGAACCGCCTCTGCTCCGAGGTGGCCAACACCTTCGGCTGGGGCTTCGTGAACATCAACCTGCGGCCTTACTACTCGGAGGGCTCGAAAACCCTTGGCTACGAGGTGATTGAGCAACTGGGCTGGCAACTGCCCGACCACATCGTGGCGCCGCTGGCCTCCGGATCCCTGTTCACCAAGATCCGCAAGGGCTTCGACGAATTCATCAAGTGCGGCCTGGTCGAGGAGAAGGCCGTGCGCTTCAGCGGCGCCCAGGCCGAGGGGTGCTCCCCCATCGCCCAGGCCTTCGCCGAGGGCAGGGATTTCATCACCCCGGTGAAGCCCAACACCATCGCCAAGTCGATCGCCATCGGCAACCCGGCGGATGGTCCTTACGCCATCGACATCGCCAACCGCACCAACGGCAGCATCGCCGCGGTGAGCGATGCCGAGATCATTGACGGCATCAAATTGCTGGCCGAAACCGAGGGCGTCTTCACCGAAACCGCCGGTGGTACCACCATTGCGGTGCTGAAGAAGCTGGTGGAACAGGGCAAGATCAACCCCGACGAAACCACCGTGGCCTACATCACCGGCAACGGCCTCAAGACCACCGAGGCCGTGGCGGATTGCATCGGCGCGCCTTACACGATCGAAGCCCAGCTCGATAGCTTCAAAGCCGCCTGGGCCGAAGCCCAAGCAGCACACCACAACTGACCTTCATCCCCCCTTCGACCACTCCCCGCCATGGCCGTCCAGGTTCTGATCCCCACCCCCCTGCAGAAGTTCACCAACGACGAGGCCAGCGTCGACCTTGAGGCCTCCTCCGTGGATGGTTTGATCGATGCCCTGGAGGGTCGCTACCCCGGCATCAAAGGACGCCTCTGCGATGAAGGTGGCAAGTTGCGTCGCTTCCTGAACGTGTACGTCAACAGCGAGGACATCCGTTTCCTTGACAACCAGGCCACCCCCCTGGGCGATGGCGACGAAGTGTCCATCGTGCCCGCCGTCGCCGGCGGCTGAAGGAACGGGACCCGGACCTTCCTTCGCAAACGGTGCCCAATGCGGCAGCCCAACAGCCACCGCTCCGGGCTCAATAGTGTGCAGATCCTGCTTGGAGCCCCCCGCCATGACCCAAGCCCCGATACAGGCCGAGAGCCAGATTCTCCAGAGCCCCTGGCAGACCAAGGCCCAGGTGTTCGACTACCGCCAGGCCGCCAATCCCGTCCGGGCCGGTCTCACCGAACCGCTGCGCTACCACCAGTGGGGACCCGAGCTGCACCA
>JBIIQK010000253.1:0-3013 GCA_044342135.1 Cyanobium sp. | reverse complement strand
CAGCCCCGCCGCCGCGCCTTCGTGCCGATGGCGGGCAAGGCGTTCGTGGTGCCCTACAACGCCAGCCGCCCGATTGTGGTGGATGCTCCCCGCCCCCTGGAGCTGCGCTGGCGGCTGTGGAAGGCCGAAAGCCAGGAGCGGCTAGCCAACCTGCAGTGAGCTCAAGGGCTCCGCGGGTGTGATCAGCGCACCCCCAGCAGCTTGTGGGTCTGCAGGCTGAGCCGCCAGCTGGGGTGGTGGCGCACATAGTCGATTGCCAGGGCCTGGCCCTCAGCGCACCCCCAGCCCGGTTGGAGCAGGAGGGAAGGCCCCCTATTGCCGTTTAGGACCTCCTTCGCCTCGGCGGCCATGGCTTCGGCGAAAGCCAGATCTTCCGGCCCATGCACCACCACCTTCAGCTCATCGCACACCGCCAGCAGCTCCGGCAGCGGTGGCCGATGCGCTTTGGGCGAGAGCGTGATCCAGGCGAAGCGGCCGCTGAGCGGATCCACGCCGCTGGTTTCCAGGTGCAGGGGCAGCCCCGCGGCGGCCAGGCTGTGGCAGAGGGGCCCCAGATCGTGGTGCAGCGGTTCTCCGCCGGTGATCACCACGAAGGCCGCACCCGCTGCCGCCGCTGCCTGCGCTTCGGCGCTGAGTTCGGCCAGGCTCCGCTCGGGGTGCGCCGCCGCCGGCCAGGAGTGCTTGGTGTCGCACCAGCTGCAGCCCACCGAGCAGCCCCCCAGCCGGATGAAGAAGGCGCTGCGGCCGGCGTGCAATCCCTCCCCCTGCAGGGAGTGAAAGGTTTCCACCACCGGCAGGGCAGTGCTGGTGGGGTCGACCGTTGCTTTAGTGACTGACTGGGCTGGATGCAACGCCGTTGGTGCTGGAGAGGGCTTCCCGGGGGGAGCGGGGCAGCCGCTGCTGGGCCGCCTCAATCAGGCCGCGGAAGAGCGGATGGGGTTTGCCGGGGCGGGAGAGGAATTCGGGGTGGTACTGGCAGGCAGTGAAGAAGGGGTGATCCTTCAGCTCGATCAGCTCCACCAGGCGGCCATCCGGTGAGGTGCCGCTGATCTCGTAGCCCGATTCCAGGAACAGGCTGCGGTACGCGTTGTTGAACTCATAGCGGTGGCGGTGGCGCTCGTACACCACCTCGTCGCCATAGAGCCGTTGGGCCATGGTGCCGCCGGTGAGCCGGCAGGGATAGACCCCCAGCCGCATCGTGCCGCCCAGGTCCACCACGTCCTGCTGCTCCGGCAGCAGGTGGATCACGGGATGGGCCGTGTCTGGGTCGAGTTCGGCGCTGGTGGCTCCGGTGAGGCCCGCCTGGTTGCGGGCCCACTCGATTACGGCGCACTGCATGCCCAGGCACAGGCCCAGGAACGGCACCCGTTGTTCGCGGGCCCAGCGGATCGCCGCCACCTTGCCGTCCACGCCCCGGTTGCCGAAGCCGCCGGGCACCACCACCGCATCCATGCCGGCCAGCAGGGCTTCGGCCCCCTGGGTTTCGATCTGTTCGGCGCACACCCAGTGCAGATCGAGGGAGGCATCCCGATCCAGGCAGGCATGGCGCAGGGCCTCCACCACCGAGAGGTAGGCGTCGTTGAGCTGCACGTACTTGCCCACCAGGGCCACCTTCACGGCGGGGCCGGGGTGGCGCAACTTGGTCACCAGCTCCTGCCAGCGGGCCATGTCACTGGCGTGGTTGGCCAGCTGCAGCACATCGAGCACCTCGCGGCAGAGGCCCTCCTGCTCCATCGCCAGGGGCACCGCGTAGATGCTGTCGGCATCGAGGGCCTGGATCACGGCCCGCTCCGGCACGCCGCAGAAGCCGCCGATCTTGCGTTTGAGGTCGCTGGTGATCTCCCGGTCGCTGCGGCACACCAGCACGTCGGGCTGGATGCCGATCGAGCGCAGCTCCTTTACCGAGTGCTGGGTGGGCTTGGTCTTGAGTTCGCCCGAGACGCCGATGTAGGGCAGCAGGGTCACATGCACGTAGGCCAGGTCCTGGCGGCCCACATCGCCGCGGAACTCCCGGATCGCCTCCAGGAAGGGCAGGGATTCGATGTCGCCCACCGTGCCGCCGATCTCGGTGATCACCACATCGGCGTGGCTGTTGGCGGCCACCCGGTGGATGCGCTCGCGGATCTCCCCGGTGATGTGGGGGATCACCTGCACGGTGCCGCCGTTGTAGTCGCCGCGGCGCTCCTTGTTGATCACCGACTGGTAGATCGAGCCGGTGGTGACGCTGTTGAGGCGCGTCATCGCCGTATCGGTGAAGCGCTCGTAGTGGCCCAGGTCGAGGTCCGTCTCGGCGCCGTCATCGGTGACGAACACCTCCCCGTGCTGGTAGGGGCTCATCGTGCCCGGATCCACGTTGAGGTAGGGATCGAGCTTGAGGATCGAAACGCTGTAGCCGCGGCTCTTGAGCAGGCGCCCCAGGCTGGCGGCCACGATCCCCTTGCCGATGCTCGACACCACGCCGCCGGTCACGAAAACGAACTTGCTCATGTCCCTGCGGCGGATCCTTCAATGTACCGGGCACCCCAAGAGCCCTCGCGCCTGCTGGGGCTGGCTCAGGCTTCCAGCAGGCTGCGCAGCATCCAGGCCGTCTTCTCGTGGATCTGCAGCCGCTGGGTGAGCAGGTCGGCGCTGGATTGGTCGTTGGCCGCGTCGGCGATGACCATCACCCCGCGGATCGTGCGGGCCACGGCCTCATGGCCCAGCACCAGCTCCCGCACCATCTCCAGGGCCGCCGGGATGCCCTGGCTTTCGGGGATGGAGGAGAGCTGGCCGTAGGTGGCGCCGCCGAAGGGCGCCGGGCAGCCCAGGGCCCGGATCCGTTCGGCGATGGCGTCGAGGGCGGTCCACAGCTCGGTGTACTGCTCCATGAACATCAGGTGCAGGGTGTTGAACATCGGCCCGGTGACGTTCCAGTGGAAGCCGTGGGTCTTGGCGTAGAGCACGGTGCTGTCGGCCAGCACCCGGCCCAGCCCCTCAGCGATCTGCAGGCGCTGGGCTTCGGGGATGCCGATGT
>JBIIQK010000252.1:0-3070 GCA_044342135.1 Cyanobium sp. | reverse complement strand
CGGGCAAGCACCTGCTGCTGGAGAAGCCCGTGGCCCTCTGCGCCGAGCAGGTGGAAGACCTGCAGCGCCTCGCCCTGCAACGGGGCCTCACCGTGGCCGTGGATTTCGAATACCGGGCCGTGCCCCTCTTCCAGCAGCTGGCCGCGGTGGTCACCAGCGGTGTGCTGGGGGAGCTGGTGCTGGTGAAGTTCGACTGGCTGATGGGCAGCCGCGCCGACGCCTCCCGCCCCTGGAGCTGGTACTCCCAGGCCGCCGAGGGCGGGGGCGTGCTCGGGGCCCTCGGCACCCATGCCTTTGACACCCTCCACTGGTTGGTGGGGCCCAGCCTGCGCCTGCAGGCCCAGCTCAGCACGGCCATCCGCCAGCGCCCCCTGGCCGACGGCAGCGGCCGCCTGGCCAGCGTGGATGCCGAGGACATCGCCCTGGTGCAAGTCGAGCTGGAGACGCCCCAGGGGAGCAGGGTTCCCGCCCAGCTCAACCTGGCCTCGGTGACTCGGCGGGGAAGGGGCTGCTGGCTCGAGCTCTACGGCCGTGATGGCACCGCCGTGCTGGGCTCCGACAACCAGGCCGACTACGTGCACGGCTTCGGCCTCTGGCTCTCCCAGGCTGGAGAGCCGCTCAGACCGGTGGAGGGCGACCCCCGCTGGAGCTTCCCCCGCACCTGGGAGGACGGCCGGATCGCTCCAGTGGAACGCCTGCACGGCTGGTGGAGCGCGGCCGTGCGCGAGGGCCGGCCCATGCTGCCGGGCCTGGGCGAGGCGGTGCTCAGCCAGCGTTGCTGTGACTGGGCCCGGCAGGGCCATGGGGGGGCGGGATTCCAGTATCCGGGCGCACCCCAGGATTCGGTAACAACCGCTACCGTTTAACCATCGTTGGCCTCGGAGCGTCAGCTCTGCAGGTGGAAGTAGGGATCAGACCCGAAGCAACGCGCCATCCACCCACCCCCTCGGGGTTTCAACGGAGGCACTGCCATGACCATCACCACCGCCAAACAGCTCGTCCGCCAGGCCGAAGAGGCCCGGCGGGCGGCCCGCCAGAACGGCTACGCCGTGCTGGTTCTGCGCAAGCAGAGCCTGATCGACTGATCGATCGCGGCCTGGCCCCAGGCCAGACAACGCCCCGCTGGAGTCATTCCAGCGGGGCTTTTTGGTGCTCCAGGGGCATCCCCTAGACTCCCCCCCAGTCCCAACTCCCGACCCCGAGAGGTTTTCCCATGGCGCTCGTTCCGCTTCGGCTGCTGCTCGACCATGCCGCTGAGAACGGCTATGGCATCCCTGCCTTCAACGTGAACAACCTGGAGCAGGTGCAGTCGATCATGGAGGCGGCTTACGAGACCGACTCTCCGGTGATTCTGCAGGCCTCCCGCGGTGCCCGCCAGTACGCCGGCGAGAACTTCCTGCGCCACCTGATCCTGGCTGCGGTGGAAACCTATCCCGACATCCCGGTGGTGATGCACCAGGACCACGGCAACAGCCCCGCCACCTGCTTCGGTGCGGCCGCCAACGGCTTCACCTCGGTGATGATGGATGGCTCCCTGATGGCCGACGCCAAGACGCCTGCCAGCTACGAGTACAACGTGGCTGTCACCAAGGAAGTGGTGGATGTGGCCCACGCCATCGGCGTGAGCGTGGAAGGCGAGCTGGGTTGCCTGGGCTCCCTGGAGACCGGCATGGGTGAGGCCGAGGACGGCCACGGCTTCGAGGGCAAGCTCGACCACAGCCAGCTGCTCACCGATCCCGCTGAAGCCGCTGACTTCGTCGCCAAGACCAAGGTGGACGCCCTGGCCATCGCCATCGGGACCAGCCACGGCGCCTACAAGTTCACCCGCAAGCCCACCGGTGAAGTGCTGGCCATCAGCCGCATCGCGGAGATCCACAAGGCCATCCCCAACACCCACCTGGTGATGCACGGCTCCTCCTCGGTTCCCCAGGAGTGGCTGGACATGATCAACAAGTTCGGCGGTGCCATCCCCGAGACCTACGGCGTGCCCGTGGAGGAAATCCAGGAAGGCATCCGCAACGGCGTGCGCAAGGTGAACATCGACACCGACAACCGCCTGGCCTTCACCGCCGCCGTGCGGGAAGCCGCCGCCAAGGATCCCGCCAACTTCGATCCCCGCCACTTCAACAAGCCGGCCCGCCAGTACATGAAGCAGGTGTGCCTGGATCGCTACCAGCAGTTCTGGTGTGCTGGCAACGCCAGCAAGATCAAGCAGCGCGACATCAACTACTACGCCGGTCTGTACGCCAAGGGCGAACTCGACCCCAAGACCGCCGTGGCTGCTTGAGCCAAACAGCGCTCTGATCCACCTGGCGCCCCCAACGCCACGGGCCCCGCAAGGGGCCTTTTTTCATGGTTTCAGGGAGTGGTATCGGCTGGAGTGGTTTCGGCTGGAGTGGGGGTGCCCGCGAGGGATCGACCGGGATCCAGCAGGGCTTCGACGGCTTTCTCCAGCGTGGTTTCCATCGCCACCTGGCTGCCATCGCTCACCACCACCCGGGTGAGGGTGGGCAAGCCGCCATTCCGGGCCTTGAGATAGACCGGCTCGACATACAGCAGGGCCTCTCCGACGGGCACCACCAGCAGATTGCCCTGGATCACCTCCGACCCCGCCCGATCCCAGAGACCGAACTGCTGGCTGATACGAGGGTTCTGGTTGATCAGGGCTTGAATCTGCTCGGGACCAAAGATCGGCGTCTGGGTCGGGAAGCGCAGCAACACCAACTCGCCGTAATGGGGTGCATCGCTGCGGGCGGCCAACCAGGCGGCCAGGTTGGGGCGAGCCAGGGGGGTGAGCGGTTGAAGCAGCAGAAATTCGGGGGGTAGGTCGGGAGCCAGCTGGGCACTGACGTGATAAGGCTTCACCGGAATCTGACTGCGCCCGTAGAGCTCCTTGGGCACCTGCCACACGTCATCACCGCTGTAGAAGACCCGCGGATCGGTGACGTGATAGCGGAGCAGCTGGGCGGTCTGGAGCTCAAACTGACGCTGGGGGTAGCGGATGTGGGCCCGCAGGGGTGCGGGCATGGCGGCCAAGGGTTGGAACAGGTCGGGGAACAGCCGCGGCCAG
>JBIIQK010000251.1:0-3073 GCA_044342135.1 Cyanobium sp. | reverse complement strand
GGTCTGTCGGTCGCCTTTTTGTGCACCCTGGTGCTGCCGGCAGACATCGGCCGCATGAAGCAGAAGCCCGGCTTCAGCGCCCTGTTCTCCAAGTCCCGCGGGATCAATGTGCTCTCGCTGGCGCGCTACTTCCTGTTCGGGGCCCGGGATGTGTGGTTTGTGGTGGCCCTGCCGGTGTTTCTGCAGACGGCCCTCGGCTGGCGCTTCTGGGAGGTGGGCGGCTTTATGGGCCTGTGGGTGATCGGCTACGGCATCGTGCAGGGATCGGCTCCGGCCCTGCGCCGGGCCTGGGGCCAGAGCGGGCCGCCCGGCGTGGCTGCCGTGGAGTTCTGGAGTGCGGTGCTCACGGCCATCCCCGCCCTAATCGCCATCGCCCTCTGGCGCCAGGTGGGGCAACCGGGCGTGGCAGTGGTGGTGGGATTGGCTGCCTTCGGAGTGGTGTTTGCCATGAATTCCTCAATCCACAGCTACATGGTGCTGGCCTACACCGATGCCGAATCGGTGAGCCTCAACGTGGGCTTCTATTACATGGCCAATGCGGCCGGCCGCCTGACGGGCACCGTGCTGTCCGGCGCCCTGTTTCTCGTTGGTGGCCTCCAGGCCTGCCTGTGGGTGTCCAGCGGCCTGGTGGCCGCAGCCTGGCTGGTGAGCACCCAGCTGCCGGCGGTGCCCAGGCCGGATGCTCCGGCCTAGGCACCACGATCAGAAGCGGAACTGGGTCTGGATCACCCCGCCCCAGAGGTCCTGGTTATCCACCTGGTTAGAGCTGTTCGTGATGTAGAAGAGCCCCGGTGTGATCGAGATGTTGTCCGTCACCTGGAACTTGTAATAGAGCTCCAGCGAGAGAGGATCGTCCACCCCCTGGCCAGCACTGGGGTTCTGACCGAGGGCGACGCCCGCCGCATTGCCCTTGGCGAAGGGGTCATCCCACTGCAACGCCACATACCAGGACTGGGAATCATCGGCCCAGCTCCTGGCTGCGGCTGGACTGCCAGAACCACTGATGTCCGTGAAGCCGTAGCCCACACTGATCGAGGGAAGGATGCCGGTGTCAATGGGCTGCCAGTAGCCGGTAATCGAGAAGCTGTTGGAGTCTTGATTGCCCACAAGACTGTTATTCGCTGCCCCATTGGCATTAATGGTGCGCGTGCCGAAGGTGCCGTTGCGATAGGCCACCGCCGCCCCCCAGTTGGTGCCCTTGTAGCCAATCTGGGCGGTGGTGTTGAGGCTGCCGTCGCTATCGAAGATCCCTTCGTTGGAGATCTCGCCGTCCTGGGCGATGAAGTTGAGCGAGGCGTTCCAGAAGCCCTGGCCCTTGGCCACCTTCTGCTTCCAGACGGCACCAAAACCCTGGCCGGTCACCTTGTTGTAAGCGCCGGGTGTGCCGGCGACGGCAAAGAAATCGAGCAGCTGGGAGCGGTAGGCGCTGGGGATGAAGGCCAGGATCTCGGTGTTGCGCACCAGGGGACCGGCGGTGAGGGTGAACTCCTTGCCCACCGGAAACTGGTAGTAGAGGCGGTCCACGGTGACCGTATCGAGACCGCCGGCACCGGCGGCACCGGCATTGGTGCTGGAGGCCTTGTCGAGCTTGAAGAGGCTGTCGCCAGCGTTGAAGGGACTGAAGGCCGTGAAATTACCCGAGCGCAGACGGGTCTTGAGCAGATCCCTGCCCGTGAAGCTGGTGTCGAGGTTCAGGCGCAAGTCGTAGTTGAAGGTGGTGCGGCCTTGCTTGCCTTGCGTTCCACCACCAGACACGGCGGTATCGGAGTTGTACTCGGGCACGCCCCCGAGGATGAAGTTCACCTCACCTTTGAGCTTGGTGGTGGTGGAAAACTGCTGGGCTTCCAGGGTGCCCACCTTGGCCTCGAGGCCGTCGACCCGGCCCTTGAGCACGGCGAGTTCCTTTTTGAACTCATCCATCAAGCGCTGCAGTTCATCGGTCACTTCGGTGACGCGATCCAGGCAGGCATTGAGCAGCGCCGCCGCCTCAAAGCGGCTCATGGCCTGGCCGCCCTTGTAGGTGGCGTCGGGGTAGCCCGCCACGCAGCCGTACTTCTCCACCAGGCTGGTGAGGGCCTGGTAGGCCCAGTCGGTTGGGCGCACGTCAGAGAACTGGTTGACGCTCGTCACCTGATTTTTTGATCGCCAGGCCTTGAGTTCGTCGATTTCCTGCTGCTGCATGTAGCCGTCGATGGCAGCTGCCCCATCGAGGCCCTCGATGCCGTTGGCCAGCACAGCAGCAGGGGAGACCAGGCTGACGCTGGCTGCCGCCAGCAGAATCTGGGCAAAACGGAGCATCGGAGCCTCACGGGAAACCGCGGCTACCTATCGGGCACCCCTCGCCGGGCCGCGGCGCAGGCAGGCAGTCGGCAAGGTGACCTCAGCAATCGCTGTCCATGAAAAAAGGGGGCTCAAAGAGCCCCCTCGCAAAAGGGATCACCAGATCCGAAGGATCACTCCTTGATCCGTGCCACAGCCTTCTGGGCTGCGGACTGGATCGAATCGCGCAGGGGCACGTAGCCAAGATCGTCAGCCAGGGCCTGGGCCTTGTCACTCAAGATGAATGTCATCATCTGACGCAGAGATTTTGCCTTATCGCCATTGCCCTTGCCGTAGAAGAGGAGATAGGTGAGGGTGGCAATCGGGTAGGCACCCTTCGCGGCGGGGTTGGGGTTGGTACCAGCCAGGTTCTTATCGAGCTTGATGCTGTCCAGAGCCTTCGCACCGGAAGCGGCTGTAGGAAGCACAAATTCACCAGCCTTGTTCTGAACAGCAGCGGCCTTCAGACGGCCCTTGACGAAAGACTGGTTCACATAACCAATGGAACCTTCCGTGGTGTTGATGGTACCGGAGACACCCTCATTGCCCTTGCCGCCGACACCCACTTTCCAGTTCACAGACTTACCGTTGCCAATCGTCCACTCCTTGGAGAAGGACTGCAGGGATTCGGTAAAGGCGGCGGTGGTGCCAGAACCATCGGAACGGTGCACCACGGTGATCTTGCCATCAGCGCAACCGAGCTGCTTCCAGTTGTTGATCGACCCCATGAAGATCGAAACAACCTGCTTCTGGG
>JBIIQK010000250.1:0-3074 GCA_044342135.1 Cyanobium sp. | reverse complement strand
CTGGGCGCCCGTGAGCACCAGGGTGCCGCTGGGGCCGATCACCCGGGCCTGGCGAACCCGACCGGAGCCCGTGGTGGCGAGCACCTCGATGCTCCGGGCACCACCGATCTCACCGAAGGCCTTCTGCAACTGCTCGGGTTCGAAGCGCTGCTGCCAGGCATGCACCGGGCTGTGCTGGTCGAAATCGGGCACGCTGACCAGATAGGGGAGCTGCTGACTCCAGAGATCGCCACTGTTTTCCGTACTGCCGCCGGCGCTGCTGTGAAACACCGCGTTGGCCAGACTGGAGCCGTAAATCAACACCTGGCCGCGGGTACTGGCCACCGCCTGGCGGGTGGACGGCGTTTCCGCATCGACGCCCTTGTACACCTGGCTCGACACGGTGGCGCTCACGTCAAAGGGGGCCGCGGACTTCCGCTGCCGCAGGGCATAGGTGCGGGCCGCCACCGCCTGGGCCCGCAGGGCCGCCTGGGGCCAACTGGCCGGCATCTCGCTGCCCACCACGCTGGGCAGGTAGTCCTCCAGGGGCACGTGGTTGATGGCCTGCAGGGCAGAACCCCCCACCAGCAGCTGAAGGCGCCCCCGATAACCCCGCTGCTGGAGCTGGAAATCGGCCCCATCGCCAGGACGAAGGGTCGCAGCCGGATCTTGCGCAGCCGTCACGGTGGGGGGTGCCGGTTCCAGCCAGAGTTCGGCCACCGCCGGCAGGGTCTCCACGGCGCCGCCGCGCTCCAGCTCCAGGCCACCGGTGGCGGCCAGCGTCACAACCACCGCCTCGCTGGGGGCCAATGGCCAGCGCCGGGCACCGGCCCGCAACACCAACGGCTGCTGCCGGGCGACCAGGGGAACCCGCGAGGCCTCCAGCAGCAACACCCGCACCTGGGGCTCGGCGCCCTGGGCCCGCAGGGCGGCGGGCGCCACCCCGACCCCCACCAACACCATCACAGGCCAGCCCACCAGCCCGCTAGCCAGCCAGGAGACCAGGGGAGAGCGGGACAAGGGCATCACCGGGACAGGCTTCCTGCTCAGGGGGCCCATTGTGCCCGGCGTGGCAGCATGCGCCAGAGGCGGCAGGACCGTGCAGGTCACCTTTTTAGGCACCAGTTCCGGCGTGCCCACCCGGGGCCGCAACGTGTCGGCGGTGGCGCTCCGGCTGCCCCAGCGCAGTGAGCTGTGGCTGTTCGACTGCGGCGAAGGCACCCAGCACCAGTTCCTGCGCAGCGAGCTGCGGGTGAGTCAGCTGCGCCGGATTTTCATCACCCACATGCATGGTGACCACGTGTTCGGCCTGCCGGGCCTGCTGGCCAGCCTGGGCCTGGCGGGCACCTGCACCGGCATCGACCTCTACGGCCCCGATCCCCTGCGCGACTACCTCGAAGGGGTGCTGCGCACCTCCTCGACGCGGATCGGCTACCCCCTGCGCACCCACAAGACGCAGCCCGCCGCCAGCAGCGGCGCCCTGCTGCTCGACGACGACGACCTCACCGTGCGCTGCGCGCCGCTCACCCACCGGGTGCCGGCCTTCGCCTACCGGGTCGACCAGAAACCCCGCCCGGGCCGCTTTGATGTGGAGCGGGCCAAGGCCGAGGGCATCGCGCCGGGGCCGATCTATGCCGAGCTCAAGGCCGGACGCAGCGTGACCCTCGACGATGGCCGGATCATCAACGGCGCCAGCCTCTGCGGCCCCGCTCGGCCAGGGGCGAGCGTCGTGTACTGCACCGACACCGTGTTCTGCGAGGCGGCGGTGGAGCTGGCCCGGGGGGCCGACCTGCTGATCCACGAATCCACCTTCTCCCACGCCGAGGCGGAGCTGGCCTACCAGCGCCAGCACTCCACCAGCACGATGGCCGCCCAAACCGCCCTCGAGGCCGGCGTCAAGCAACTGGTGCTCACCCACCTGAGCCCCCGCTACATGCCCGGCAATGCGATGACCCCCGACGACCTGGTGGCGGAAGCCAGCGCCATCTTCCCCAACACCCTGGTGGCCAAGGATTTCCTCAGCCTCGACATCACCCCACCCGAACCGGCCACGGCCTAGCCCTGCAACAGTTCACGCGATTCCGCTCCGGAGGGCCCTTTCCCCGTGATACAAGGTCTCCGATGCGGTCTATCCGCCTACCCGCCGGCTTTTCCCAATGGCCTCCTCCTTCTCCTCGGCTGTCTTCCGCAGAGCTGACTTCCGCAGGGCCACCTTCAGCAGTGCCGTTCGCGCCCTGGCCCGCACCCTGCTGGCCGCGCCCCTGGCCCTGCTGTTGTGCCTGGGCATTGGCAGCCCGGCCCTGGCGGCCCAGTGGAGCACCGAGCAGCTCACCGTGCCCGCCACTCCGGACGGCACCCTGGTGACCTTCAGCGAGCAGGAGATCAAATCTGGCCGCAAGGTGTTCAACAGCAGCTGTGGTGAGTGCCATGCCGGTGGCATCACCAAGACCAACCAAAACGTGGGCCTCGATCCCGAGACCCTGGCCCTGGCCACCCCGGCCCGGGACAACGTGGAGGCCCTGGTCGACTACATGAAAGATCCCACGTCCTACGACGGGGAATACAGCATCGCCGACGTGCATCCGAGCCTGCGCAGCAGCGACATCTTCGTGAAGATGCGCGATCTCGACGATGACGATCTGCGTCTGATGGCCGGCTACATCCTGGTGGCCCCCAAAGTGCAGGGCGTTCAGTGGGGCGGCGGCAAGATCTACTTCTGATCGCCTAGCGATCCCACCCGGTGCTGCCCCCCCCAGGGATCAGACCGTTCCCAGAGGCCCAGTGTCCCCTTCCGAGCCGGTGTGTTCCACACCGGCTTTTTTGTGGGCCACGGGAGGACTGCTGTTGGCCGGATCCAGGGATCCGGGCTGCTTGCTGTACCACCACTCCTGCAGATCAGCCCCTAGCCGCACCGGGAACAGGGTGATCACCGTGCGGGTGGGGCGAGCTCCGGGCTGGAGCAGCTCAACGGCATAGGAGGGGCAGCGGCGCGAGGCCAGATCCGCCACGAAGCGCCGGCCGATGCGCCGCCAGCTGGGCTCCTTGCTGCGCCAGGCCAGCCGACAGCAGGGCCACGGCAGCTCCTCGCGATCAAA
>JBIIQK010000033.1:0-10785 GCA_044342135.1 Cyanobium sp. | reverse complement strand
CCATCCATGTCAGGTCCGGAGGACAGACTTCCCAACACGCCGATCGTGCCGGAGTCATTCGAGCCCCGCAGTCTCGAATGGCAGGACAACGGTGAACTGGCCGCCACAGAAGTGTTCGAGCTGGTGAAACGTCTGCGGGCCGTGGAGCCAGGCGAGCACGTCAACGAGCTCTGGAGGTTGAGCCAGAAGGCCTGAGCCCCTTGCCGCCCGGCCTGGCCTCGGTTTGATGGCGTCAGGCCTTCCGACTCTGTGGCGAGATTGCCATGACAGATATCCCAGCAACGGCCGATGGTTCCGCCATGGCGGAATGGCGTCATCGCGGCTGCAGCGTGCGCCTGATCCGTCGTTGCGCCGCTGCCGAGGCCTACCGGATCCACCACTGCAGTGGCGTGCCCATGGGTACGGCGGCCAGCCTTGAGGAGGCGCGGAGCCTGATCGATGAGCGCATCCAGCTGTTGCGTCAGCGGCTGGTTGCCTCGGCCTGATCTATTGAGATTGGGCTGAACCTGCATCCCGGGCAGGATCAGGGTTGGCGGGGGCGGCTGACCGGCATCCGGTCCAGATAGGTGCTGACGGCGAGGGGGCGGGTCTGGTGATAGCCAGCTGGCAGCCACAGGTCGCCAGCACTGGTGGAGATGTGAATCTCCCAGTGGTACAGGCCCCGGTAGGCACGGGGGTCGTCTTTCAGCAGCTGGGCGTACTGCAGCACCCCTTCGCCGTAATGCCAGCTGTTGTTGTAGCCCCACAACCCGCGCCGGATGTCCCTTAGGCCGCCCCGCCGCACGAGATACCGGGCGGCGGCGGCGATGGCGTCGTGGGGGTCCCGGATGTTGCCCTGGCCAATGCCGGGTTCGGCCCAGGTGGTGGGGAGGAACTGCATCGGTCCCTGGGCGTTGGCGACGGAGACCCCATCGATGCGGCCCATGCCCGTTTCCACCAGGTTCACCGCGGCCAGCACCTCCCAGGGGATGCCGGTGGCGGCGGCGGCCTTGCGGTAGTGGCGCAGCAGAACCTCAGCCGGTTCCGGGTTGATAATCCGCCAGGCAGGAACCTGGCTGGTTGGACGGCCACGGTGCATGGCCAGAAACGCCCGCCGGGCGGCCAGGTGCCGATCCAGCACCCTCCGCCAGGGATCCGGCAACGACGCCCGCACCTGGCGGGCCAGTGTTGGCTGGCGGCTCAGCCGGCGATAGATCACCTGTTGCTGATGTCCCAGTTGGGGCAGCTGGTGCTCGGGTGTCTCGGCCGCCCGGAGCGCCGTTTCCACCTCGCTCAGCAGCCGGGCAATCGCGGGGGCGGTGGTTGGAACCAGGGGGTAGTGGCGTCCCTCGGCGATGGGGGGCTGCTGCGGCTGGGGGAGGGGTGCCCGGGCATCCGTGGCCAGGCATCCGCTGCCAGCGAGCAGCAGGGTCGTCAGGGCGAGCAGGCCAAGGCTGGTGGTGCGGAGGTTGGATGGGATCGCCACGGCTCAGGGCCCGACGCCAACGAGCCGCCGGCGCCGGAGCTCCCGTTGGAAGGCTTGGCTGAGGGAATCTCGGCGCCGCCACCGCCGGATCCCCTGCCAGAGGGACTGCAACCGCCAGCCCAGCCAGAGCAGGCACAGCACCAGTCCCAGCCAACGCATGCTTCAACCCTGCAATCCATCCGGTTTAAGGATGAATGTCTGGTCTGGCGAGGGGGCGCCCAACCACTGATACACATCTGCAGGAAGCGGAGCGCCGCCAGTGGGCTTGGTTTGCTCCCGCTGACAGTGGTCGCGAACGGCACCCTTCCTTGTCTGCGTCTGCCATCACAGCGCTGATTGGGTCCGTTTCGGGCGATGGCAGACCTGCTGATCCCCGCTGGTCATGGCGATCCCCTGACACAACCCGAAAAGCCGGATCAAGAACGACAGGATTGCTCCAGTTTTTACCGGGAAGCTTCCGTTATGACCACGTCAGGTTTTCCGATGTCCGACGAAGGGAATACCAACGACCTGACGCTGCGTCAGCTGCGGGAACTGGCCAGCAACCTCGGGATCGGCCGTTATAGCCGCATGCTGAAAGACCAGTTGGTCCGTGCCATTGACCGCCAATCGGATGCCGCTCCTGAGTCCGGTGAGCGCACCACCGACCTGCGGGCCCTGGAGGCCGAGATGCTCCCAGCCCCCCGTCCCTCGGCCCAGACCTCGGTGGTGTTCCTGCCCCGCGATCCCCAGTGGGCCTACGTCTTCTGGGAGCTCTCCGACAGCGATCGCCGCCAGGCGATGGCGGATGGGGCCAGCCAATTGGTGCTGCGGGTGGCCGATGTGACCGGTCTGGGTGGCGGTGCGGTCCACCTGCACACCATGCAGGAAGTGGTGGTCAACAGCCATGCCACGGAGTGGTATCTCCCCGTGCCACTCAGCGACCGCGACTACCGTGTCGAACTGGGCTATCGCCTCGGTGCTGGTGGCTGGCGTTCGCTGGCCTTCTCGGCAGTGGCGAGGGTTCCGGCACTCCACCCCAGTGAGCAGATCCTGGATCAGTTCGTTCCGTTCTCCCTGGACGCCCCTACCGCCGCCGCGTCCGTTGCCACGGCCGTCCCCCAGGCAACTCCCGGAATCCATGAGCGGGTCTACCAGGCCGCCACGTCCACCTTCCGCGCCGTGGGCCGCGGTTCGGAGGCCTTCCACGAAGTGGATGCCTCCGGCCAGCATTCCCATGGTCTGAATGCCTCTGGTGTGGGTCTCTGGGCCAGTGGTCGCACGGAATCCGGCGCCGGTGGTGTGGCCTCCCGCCAGCGCTCCTTCTGGCTGGTGGCGGATGCGGAGCTGATTGTTTATGGCGCCACCGATCCGGCGGCCACCCTGCGCATTGGGGAAGAAGTGGTGCCCCTGGCCGAGGACGGCACCTTCCGCCTCCAGGTGCCATTCCGCGATGGCCAACAGCTGTATCCGATCACGGCGGTGGCCGCCGATGGCGAGCAGCGCCGCCACATCACCCTGGAATTCGCCCGCACCACCCCGGATGCCAACGTCAACACCGCCGAGGATGCCGTAGCCGAGTGGTTCTGAGCCCTCTGGTTCTGACCCGTCTGGCTTTGAGCTTTCCCCGGCCGAACCACCTTGGCGGGCTGCCTCAGGGCACCAGGTTGACCAACTTGCCGGGTACAACGATCACGCGGCTGGGGGCCTTGCCCTCCAACCACTTGGCCGCAATCTCACTGGCCAGGGCCATCTGCTCCAAGGTGGCCTTGTCGGCATCGGCGGGGACCTCAAGGTTGCCGCGAACCTTGCCCTTCACCTGGATGACCAGCGGAATCGTGTCGCGCACCAGGGCACTGGCATCGGCCTGAGGCCAGCCCTGGTGGTGCACGCTGGCCTGCCCATCGGGATTGCCTCCTACCCGCTCCCAGAGCTCTTCGGCAAGGTGCGGGGCGAATGGAGCCAGCAGCACCAGCAGCGTGCGCAGGGCTTCGCTGGCCACAGGTACTGAAGCTTCTGCCAGATGTTCGCCCATGGCGTTGCTCAGCTTCATCAGCTCCGAGACGGCCGTATTGAACTGGTAGTCGCCCTCCAGGTCTTCGCTGATCGCGGCGATGGCGGTGTGCACGGCGCGGCGCAGCGCTTTGTCCTCCGGGCTCGGGGCGGAAAGATCGTTCTCGACACCGATGTTGCCCAGTTCCAGGCCCCGCGCCACAGCCCCATCCACCAGGCGCCAGAGCCGTTGCAGGAAGCGGAACTGCCCCTCCACATCAGCGTCGTCCCACTCGAGGTCTTTCTCGGGCGGCGCCTTGAACAGGATGAACATGCGGGCCGTGTCGGCCCCGTATTTGTCGATCACCACGGCGGGATCCACGCCGTTGTACTTCGACTTCGACATTTTTTCGTAGAACGTCTCCAGGGATTCCCCCGTGGCCGGGTCGCGGGGATCGCTGGGGTCAGCCACATCGGCCGGGGCGATGTATTTGCCGCTGTGGGGGTTTTTGTAGGTGATCCCCTGCACCATGCCCTGGGTCAGCAGGCGGGTGAAGGGTTCATCGAACCCGAGCAGGCCGCGGTCGCGCAGCACCTTGGTGAAGAAGCGCGAGTAGAGCAGGTGCAAAATCGCGTGCTCGATGCCGCCCACGTACTGGTCCACCGGTAGCCAGGAATCGACCGCCTCCCGGCTGAAGGGAAGAGCGGTGTTGTTGGGATCGCTGTAACGCAGGTAGTACCAGCTGGAGCACATGAACGTGTCCATGGTGTCGGTCTCCCGGCGGGCGGGCGCACCACAGCAGGGGCAGTCCACGCGCCACCAGCTTTCGAGCTGGGACAGGGGGGAGCCTCCCTTGCCGGAAAAGGCGACATCCCGCGGCAGTTCCACCGGCAGCTGCTCGGCCGGTACGGGCACCACGCCACAGCTGTCGCAGTGGATCACCGGAATCGGGCAGCCCCAGTACCGCTGGCGGGAGATCAGCCAGTCGCGCAGGCGGTAGGTGATGCGGGCCTGGCCCCAGCCCCCCTGCTCGGCCGCCGCTGTGATCGCCAGCTTGGCCTCATGGCTGGAGAGGCCATCGAAGGGTCCGGAGTGAATCAGCACACCGGCCTCGGTCCAGGCGCCGCCCTCGTAGGCGTGCTCATCGCTGCCTTCGGGGATGATCACCTGCCGCACCGGCAGTTCGTACTGGCGGGCGAAGACAAAATCGCGCTGGTCGTGGGCCGGCACGCCCATCACGGCGCCGGTGCCGTAGTCGGCCAGCACGTAGTCGGCGATCCACAGGGGAATCAGGTCACCGTTGGCCGGGTTGCGCACCTGGGCGCCGATGGGCACACCGCGCTTGGGCTTGTCGTCGGCGGTCCGTTCCTGCTCGCTCTGACGGCTCACCAGATCGCAGAAGGCTTCCACATGAAGGGCCTGCTCCGCAGTGGTGAGGGAGGCCACCAGGGGATGCTCAGGGGCCAGCACCACGTAGCTGGCGCCGAAGATCGTGTCGGGCCGGGTGGTGAACACCGTGATGCGCTCGGCGGTGTCGTGGCCCTCGGCATCGACCACCGGGAAGCTGAGCTCGGCACCCGTGCTCCGGCCGATCCAGTTGGCCTGCATGGTGCGCACCCGCTCCGGCCATCCCTCCAGCTTGGGTAGGTCGTCGAGCAGCTGGTCGGCGTAGGCGGTGATTTTCAGGAACCACTGGCGCAGCTTTCGCTTTTCCACGAGGGCGCCTGAGCGCCAGGACCGTCCCTCGCTGTCCACCTGTTCATTGGCGAGCACCGTCTGATCGATCGGGTCCCAGTTCACCGTGGCGTCTTTCTGGTAGGCCAGGCCGGCCTCCAGAAACTGCAGGAACAGCCACTGGGTCCAGCGGTAGTAATCGGTGTGGCAGGTGGCGACTTCCCGGTCCCAGTCGATCGACAGCCCCAGCCGTTGCAGCTGGGCGCGCATGGAGGCGATGTTCTGGTCGGTCCACACGCCTGGGTCGATACCCCGCTCGATCGCTGCGTTTTCCGCGGGCAACCCAAAGGCATCCCAGCCCATGGGGTGCAGCACCTGCTTGCCGCGCATGCGCTGCACCCGGGCCACCACATCGGTGATCACGTAGTTGCGCACATGGCCCATGTGCAGGTTCCCCGAGGGATAGGGGAACATCGATAGGGCGTAATAGGTGGTGCCGGCGGCCCTATCCGGCCCGCTGGGCGTGCGGTGCTGGCCGGTGGCAGTCCAGTGCGTCTGCCAGCGGGCTTCGAGCGCCTGGGGTTGGTAGCGGGGGGCGTCGCTCACGGCAGCCAGGGCTGGATCAGAGCTGTGATCGTGCCACAGCCCTCCGGGCGGGGGGCTCAGCCCAGGGCTCGGATCGTGCTTGCCGCCGCGCGACTGACCAGGGTGAGGGGGCGTCCTTCACCCTGACTCAGGGCCAGGTAGTGGATGTCCTGCCAATGGAGGGTGCCTTCCAGTTCCCCCACCCCAGTCACCTGAATGGCCACGGGCGTTCGGTGGCGGATCAGGTCCTGCAGGTGGCGGATGCTCGGCTGGGACGTATCGAGGGCGGTCGTCCGCTTCTCGAAAAAGCTCTGCATAGGATTTGCACGTGGCTGCGCTCGCCCCATCGTGCTCCAGTTCAGCAAATATCAAGGTCTGGGAAACGATTTCCTCATGCTTGATGGCAGGAGTGCAGCCAGCGGCGATGGCTGCATGGGCCTGACGACGGAACGGATCCAGCGCTTGTGTGACCGGCGCTTCGGGGTGGGCGGCGATGGTGTGATCCTGGCCCTCCCTCCCCGGGAGGGCGGAGAGCTGCGGATGCGGATCTTCAATGCCGATGGCAGCGAGCCCGAAATGTGCGGCAACGGCATCCGTTGTCTGGCGCGTTTCCTCGCGGATAGCGATGGGGATGGCCCTGGCCGGCAGTGGCAGATCGAAACCCTGGCCGGCCGGATTGTGCCGGAGCTCCAGGCGGATGGCACCATCCGGGTGGATATGGGTGCGCCCTTCCTGGAGGCCGACAGGATCCCCACCACCCTGCCCGTGGGCGAGGCGGGTTTGCCCCAGGGCCAGCTCGAGGCTGCTGGTTTCACCTTTGCGGTTGGTGCCGCCGGGATGGGCAATCCCCATGTGGTGATTCCGGTAGAGGACGTGGCGGCGATCGATCTGGAGCGCTGCGGTGCTGCTCTGGAAGTCGATCCCGCCTTCCCCGCTCGCACCAACGTCCACTTCGTGCAGGCCCTGAGCCCGACCCATCTGGTCATGCGGGTGTGGGAGCGGGGCGCTGGCCCCACCCTGGCCTGTGGCACCGGCGCCTGCGCCACCCTGGTGGTGGCCCATCGGTTTGGATTGGCGGAGCGACGGGCCCGGATTGATCTGCCTGGGGGCCCCCTGGAGATCGACTGGGATCCCGCCAGCGACCACCTGTTCATGACCGGTCCGGCGGTCGCCGTGTTTGACGGCGTGGTCACTCCCGCGCTGTGGGGGGAGGATGCCGACGATGGCGGAGCTGGGCCGTCGCCCGTCAGGGCCACTCTGGCGGACTCCCAGCAACGGCCGATCGAACCGTCGCCGGACCGGCCCACGGTTGCGGAGGTGGACTGCGCCACCGCCTGCGTCAACGGTTGCCTGCGCCCTGAGGCCTGTCCCTCAGCGGAGGCTCGGGCCCGGGTGGCGGCGCTGCTGAGCAGCAGTTCCCTCGACGACCTGGTGGCCCTGGCAACCAATTCCCTGGAGTCGCGCACCCGGGCGCGGGTGGAGCGCGATAGCGGCCCCTTCGGTTGAAGCGATGACCTCCGCTCCCTCGGGCTTCACCGCCCCGATCTATCTCGACTCCTGCGCCACCACGCCCCCGGCGCCCGAGGTGCTCGAGGCGATGGCGGCGGTGGATGCCGAGGCCTGGGCCAATCCCTCCAGCCTGCATGGCTTCGGACTTGCAGCGGCTGAACGGCTGGAGCGCTCCCGCCAGCGGGTGGCAGAGATCCTCGGTTGCACGGGCGCCCAGGTGCTGTTCACCTCGGGCGGTACTGAATCGATTCACACGGCGCTGCTCGGTGCCGCCGGTGATGACCCGCCGGGACGTCTGCTGATCTCGGCCATCGAGCATCCGGCCACGGTGGCAGCTGCCAGTCAGCTGCAGCAACGGGGCTGGCAAGTGGAGCGGTTGCCGGTGGATCACCACGGCCTGGTGGATCTGGAGCCCCTCGATCGATTGCTGGCGCCCCCCACCCGCCTGGTGTCGCTGATCTGGGGGCAGAGCGAGGTGGGCACCATTCAGCCGATCGAGGCCATCGGTCGCCGCTGCCGTGCCGCAGGAGTGCTGTTGCACGTCGATGCGGTGCAGGTGGTGGGCCATCTTCCGGTGGCGTTTAACGCCCTGCCGATCGACCTGCTCAGCTTTGCGTCCCACAAGCTGCAGGGGCCCCGGGGCATCGGCGCGTTACTCCTGCGCTCCGACCTTCAATTGCGGCCTTTCCAGGGTGGGGGCGGTCAGGAGGGCGGACGGCGCGGCGGCACCGAGCCCGTGGCGCTGGTGGCCGGATTCGCCCGGGCCCTCGACCTTTGCGCGACGCGCCTCGAGGCTCACAGCGGCTGCGATCCCGTCGCTGATCTGCGCGATGGCCTGCTGGCCCAGCTCTTGCAGCTGCAGGGGGTCGAGCTCAGTGGCCCCGATCCCCGGGATCCCACCGCCCCGGAGCGCCTGCCCCATCACCTCAGCCTGTTGGTGGCCAGCCCAAGCGGTAAGCCCCTGTCGGGCCGTCGCCTGGTGCAGACCATCTGGCAGCAGGGGTATGCCGTCAGCAGTGGTTCTGCCTGCAGCAGTGGCCGGGGGGCCAATCCCTGGGGCCTGGCTCCAAGTCCCATCCTGCAGGCCATGGGCTACCCGGACGACCAGGCAGCCAGTGGCGTGCGCCTCAGCCTTGGCCCGTGGATTACGGCGGCGGATCTCGAAGGGGTGCCGGCTGCCCTGGAGCGCGCCCGGTTACGGGTGCTGGCTGGGGAACCGGTGGGCTGAGCCCACCGGTCCAGGACCCCCTAGGGTCGCTCGATCTGATCAGGCCTGATGCTTCCCCCCGATCTGCGCAGCGCCGAGGCCGAAGCCCTGCTGGCGATCCAGGCCGCCCTGGCCGGAGGCGTCAAGGGGCTGTGGTCGGTGGAACTGCGCTTTGAGGGACTGCGCCTGTTGCCCGTGGCCCTGCGGCTGCAGGCGGCTCTGGCGCCAACCGTGCCTGGCTTGCGGTTGCTGTGTGCCGATGCGGGTGCCACCGCCCTGGCCCAGCGGGATGCCCCTGAGGCAGCGGCCCAGATCGCCAGCCTGCGGGACCAGATGCGCTTGCAGCAGGCCGATGGTGGCAGTGAGGGGGTGCTGCTGCTGCTCGCCCCTTCCCCTTCCGACTACGAGGAGGTGGAGCAGGTCTGTGCCCTGCATCGCGGGGCGGTGGTGCTCCTCAACGGCAATCTCGAGGATGCCGCCGTTGGCATCGGCAGTGTGGCCCGCCAACGGCGCAAGGGGTTTCTGTCCGGATGGCAGAGCGCCTATGCCCTGATTCCCACCGGCGATGGCGCTCTGCGGCGCGCCTGCCCCGGGGCCTGGGAGCTCTATCGCCGTGATCCCGATGGCTTTCGTTTCGTGAGCCAGTTCGAGCACAAGCCTGACGCCGAAGAGCAGGCCCTCGCCCTGGCCGGCGGGGCGGGGCTGGGATTGGGCGGCAATCTCAAGGTGATGGACGCCTTCATCGAGGGGCTGCGCAACTAGTTCTGGGGCTGGCGGCTGCGGCCTCCCCTGGTGGGACCTGGCGAACCTCCGTACACTTCGCCGATCCCCGAGCTGTCCGATGGCTGCCCAGAGCGACCCAACCCCCGCCCGCGACGGCCGCTCCTGGAGCTTGGTGGATCTCGGCGCCGCTGCCGCCGTCGGCCTCGCCCTCGCGGGGGTGATCTGGAGCCCCAAACTCAGCGGTGCCGTGGCCAGTGCGACCGGCGCCCTCATTCCCGTCACCGTGCTGGTGGATGTGCGAGGCGTGCCGGTGGCCGATCCTGCCGCCCTGATTCAGGCCGCCCAGCAGGAGGGCAAGGTGGCCATCGTGATCCGCAACCAGCCTCACGGTTCGGTGGCCGTGAAGCAGGTGCTGCCCCTGCAACGCAAATTGGTGGCCGTTCAGCCGAATGGCTCGGTCGTGTCGGCTGTGGATCCCAACCAGACCACCCTGGGCACCCTCGACGCCCGCTTCGTGCTGCAGGGCCAGGGCCGGCGGAGTGGTGGAGGTGTGGTGTTCGGCAACCAGAACCTCAAGATCGGTGCTCCGGTTGAGATTGAGGGGGAGCAGTACCGCATCGGCGGCACCGTGAGTGGCCTGCAGCTGGGAGGCCAGTGACATGGCCCGACTGACAGCCTCCCGACTCCTTGCCCTGGCCCTGCTGCCCGCCAGCCTCATCCCCCTGGTTGCCCAGGCGGCACCGGCCCAGCAGACCCCGGCCATCCCCGCCCCCAGCCCACTGGCAGCGGCTCCGCTGGCCTCCCTGCCCCCCCTGCCACCGCCCCTCGGCCTGCCCCGCCTGCAGGCCGAGGTGAGCTGTCCGGCCCTGCAGCAGCGCCTGCTGGCCACCGTGGGAGGGGAGGCATCGGTCTGGAGCATCAGCATCGCCGATCCGCAGGGACGCCTGCTGGCCGATCTCAATGGCACCCGGCCCCGCATCCCCGCCTCCAACCAGAAGCTGGTGAGCACGGCCTACGCCCTCGATCGGCTGGGCCCCGACTACCGCCTCAACACCCAGCTCTGGCGCCTCACGGACGGCAGCTTCCGTCTCACCGGCGAGGGGGATCCCGACCTGGCCCTGCCCCAGTTGCAACGCTTCGCCAAGCTGGCCCTGGGATCCGGGGGGAGCACCGGCGATGTCCCCAGTCTGGTCAAACTGCAGATCGCTGAAGAGCCCCGCCAGTCCTGGTGGCCCCAGGGCTGGCATCCGGATGATCGCTACAACGCCTACGGCGCTCCGATCACCCGCCTGGCCGTCACCAGCAATGCCATCCACGAGGCGGTGATGAATCCGCCCTCAAGGCTCCAGAGCCTGCTGAGCAAAACCATGGGCCAGCAGGGCACCAGGGTGCAGCTGTCGCTGGTCTCTGCCCGTTCCCCCATCCCCGGGGATGCGGTGCTGCTGCATCAGGAACCTTCGGCACCGATGCACAACCTGCTGAGCCTGGCCAACACGGAAAGCCACAACTTCACCGCCGAGGTGCTGCTGCGCCAGGCGGCTGGCAGCTGGGATCTGGCCCAGGCCGCCCAACGGGAGACCCTCTGGTTGATGGAGCAGGGCTTGCCGATGCAAGGGGTGCGGGTGGCCGATGGCAGCGGCCTCGACCGGG
>JBIIQK010000249.1:0-3109 GCA_044342135.1 Cyanobium sp. | reverse complement strand
GTGCAGGTGATGCGTCGTCACCTGCGCAGCCTCGAAGACGACGGGCTGGTCGAAGCCAGCCCCGCCCAGGAAGGCCCAGGACGCCCGAGCAACCGCTGGCGCCTCACGATCAAAGGGCAGGGCCACTTTCCCGATGGCAGCGACCATTTCGCCCTTGGCCTGCTGCAATCGATGGCCGGCAGCCTGCCCGCGGAAACCCTGCAGAAGCTGTTGGACCAACAGGCCCTGCAGCAGGCCACCGTCTACCGCGGCCGCATCGGCGATGGATCGCTCGCCCAGCGGCTGGACCGGCTCGTGGAGCTGCGCCGCCAGGAGGGCTACGTGGCGGAGTGCAGCCCGGATCCCGACCACGACCAGGCCTGGGTCATCAGTGAATTTCACTGTTCGGTGATGCGCATCGCCGAACAGTTCCCCTGTGTGTGCGACCAGGAACTGCAGCTGATCCGCTACACCTTTCCGGACTGCCAGGTGGACCGGGTCCATTGGCGGCTGGAGAAGGGCCATTCCTGTGGCTTCCGCCTGATCCCCAGCTGTGACGGCTGAGGGCCCAGCCAGCCCGGGGGAGGGTCCGCTGAGCTCGGCTGAACTGGCCGAACTGGAATCGACCCTGCTGCCGGCCCTCGAGCGCCACCATTTACGGCTACTGGCCCACGGCCTGCGCACCCTGCAGGCCATCGCCGGGGCCGGCGATCCGGTGCCCGCGAGCGGCGCCCTGCCGGACCTCGACGCCATCCGCGCCTGGGCGGCACGCCAGCCTCCGATCGCCGCCGACACGGCCTTCATCGAGGTCCTCAGCCGCCAGTTGCAGGCCACCGGCCTCCAGCTGGCCGAGTTGGCTGCGGAACTGGATCGCACCCCCCTCAGCCTGGAGCTGGGCGACCTGACCGCCTGGGCCACCCGCCAGGCGGACCAACGCCTGCGCTCCCCCACCCCTGAAGCGGGCAGCTAGGACAGCGCCACCAGCACCACGCCCGCCAGGGCCAGCAGGGCGGCCCCGACGCCCAGGGCTCCGGGCCGGTCCCCCTCCAGGGGGGCCAGCGGCACCGCCATCACGGGTGCGGTGGCCAGCAGGGCCACCGCCAGCCCCCCGGGCAAGGCGTCCAGGGCAAGTTGCTGCAAACCGATGCCCGCCGTGGTGCCCAGCAGGGTGGCCACCAGCACCAGGGGCCAGCGTCTGGTCTTCGGCCGGGGGCGCGGCCGACGCAGGTGTCCCCACAGGCGCCCCATCAGGGGCAACAGCACCAGGGTGGCCGCCGCCAGCCGCAGGGTGGAGGCATGCCACGGATCCAGGGTCGAGGTTCGCAGGGCGGCGCGGGCCAGGAGGGCGCCGCCGCCCCCACAGCCCAGGGCCGCCAGGGCCAGCACCACGCCGAGCCGCTGGCTGGCCGCCGTCACGGCGCCCCCCTGCCCATCGCCTGAGCCCGTGGGGCCTGGACGCTGCAGGGCCACCAGCAGCACGGCCAGGCTGATCAGGCCGATGCCCAGCCACTGCTGGGGACCGGGCACCTCCGCCAGCAGCAGGCTGCCCGCCGCCGCCGTCACGGCCGGCCCGCCGGCGTCAAAGGTGAGGGTGCGGCGGGTGCCCAGCCGGCGCAGGGCGGCGAAATAGAAGCTGTCGCCCAGGGCGATGCCCAGCACGCCGCTGAGCAGCAGCAACAGGGTGGGCCCGGCGGGCAGGGAGGCGGCAGCTCCCACCAGCAGCGGCAGCTGCAGGGACAGGGCGATCAGGTTCTTGAGCAGGTTGAGCTCGGCGGGCCCCAGGGAGGTCGGAAGCCGGCGCCAGAGGCTGCTGCTCACGGTCCAGCAGAGGGCGGCGAGCAGGGCGGCAGCCACACCAATCGCCACACCACTCCGCACCACGCCTTGCGATCATCACGGCAACGACCGCGCCCCCGTGAGCGACACCCGTTCCGCGTCGATCCCCGATGCCCTCAGCTTCTTCCAACTGAGCTGCGGCCGCTGGCGCTCCCAGCGCAGCAGCCACCACCTGCTGCACCGGCGCGCCGAAGCGGGGGGCTCCTTCATCGAGGTGGTGGAGATCGGGGCGGCCGATCCCCGCCTGATCGCCATTGCCGAACTCCACGGCGAAGACCCCGGCCGCCTGGTGGGCGGCTGCCGCGTCACCTGGAACGCCTCGATGGCCTGGGACAAGGCGGGGGAAGCCCATGAGGGGGAGAGCGTGTTCGGGCTGATCCCCACCGATGAACGGGGCCGGGCAGGCCTGTTGCTGCGCGATCGGGGCTATGCGGAAACCGCTCCCGTGGCCGGACACTTCGCCATGGACGAGCGCGATGGCCTGCTGCTCACCACCAGCTACGAAACGATGAACAGCCTGGAGCGGTTCAGCTTCGCCGGGCCGGATGTGCGCCTGCGCACCAGCACCGTGGAGGGCCTCTCCAACACGGCCTCCTTCTGCGTGGAAACCCGGGTGCTGGACCTGCCGGGCGCGGCCCCGGCCCGGTCCGCCGCAGAGCCCGCCGAGGGGGGCACGCTGTCCCCGCTGGGTTGGTGACGAACGTTACGGACTGTGAGCCCTACCTGAGGCAGCCGAACCCAGCCCCAGCCGCACTTCTACGATCCGCAGCGACGGATGCTGATGTCGTGTGGCCCTGCCCCTCCTGAAGTACGCGCCCACCACCCAGAACTCGCGGGTCAACCCGCTGCGGGTGGGCTCGGATGAGGATCCCAAAGCCGTGTCCATGGACAAGGCCATGGACCGCGAAGACCAGAACTTCGTGATCGAAGCGGCCTACCGCCAGATCTTCTTCCACGCCTTCAAGGTCGACCGCGACCGCACCCTCGAGTGCCAGCTGCGTGATGGCCAGATCACGGTGCGTGATTTCATCCGCTCCCTGTGCCTGTCGGACACCTTCAACCGCAGCTTCTACAACCTCAACAGCAACTACCGGGTGGCCCGCCACCTGGTGGAGAAGCTGCTGGGCCGCACCACCCACGGCAAGTCTGAGGAGATCGCCTGGTCGGCGGTGCTGATGACCCGCGGCGTCCGCGGCATGGTGGACGACATCCTCGACAGCCAGGAGTACCTGGACGCCTTCGGCTACGACACCGTCCCCTACCACCGCAACCGGGTGGTGGGCTCCCGCGACCT
>JBIIQK010000248.1:0-3110 GCA_044342135.1 Cyanobium sp. | reverse complement strand
CTGCCGGTGTGGAGCCAGTCTTCGACCTGGGCGCTGCGGTGGCGGCCTGTTTTGCACCAGTGGGCGAAGTGCTCGCAGTTGTTGAACAGCAGGTTGTAGTTCTGTTCCCCCAGCCGCCCCATGGCGCGCCGCAGGGTCACCCCGGCTGGCGAGCAGGTGCCTTCTGCGTAGGCCACCACCGCCACGGGTTCGCCGCGGCTGAAGTCCGCCACCGGGCTGCGCAGAATTTCGCGCCCTTCCAGGTAATGGGCCACGCTGCCGTCGCCCAGATCGATGCCGTGATGCAGGAACAGGCCGTGCTGGCGCGGCACCTGCAGGTGATCGGCAGCGGTCATGGGTTGGGCCGGATCAGGCGCTGGCCTGCTGGGCTTCCTCGAGGGTTCCGCCCAGCGGCAGCACCTGGGCCTTGCTGCGCTGTTCCACCAGTTCCCGGGTCACGGTGAAGGCGGTGACGTCCTGCCGGGAGGGCAGGTCGTACATCAGATCGAGCATCAGCTCCTCGACGATGCCGCGCAGGGCCCGGGCGCCGGTCTTGCGGCGGTGGGCCTCGATGGCGATGGCTTCGACGGCCCCCGGCTCGAATTCGAGCAGGACGTTGTCCATGCTCAGCAGGGTCTGGAACTGCTTGATCAGGGCATCGCGCGGTTCGGTGAGGATCGACTCCAGGGCGGTGGTGTCGAGCGGCTCCAGCACCGCACTCACCGGCAGTCGGCCGATGAATTCAGGGATCAGGCCGTAGCGCACCAGGTCGTCGGGTTCGAGGTGGCGCAGCACCTCGGCGGCGTGCCGATCCTTGCCGGTACGGGGCCGGCTGCTGCCATCGGCGCTGAGGAAGCCGATGGCGTTGCGGCCCATCCGCTTCTGCACCACGTCTTCGAGGCCCACGAAGGCGCCGCCGCAGATGAACAGGATCTGGCTGGTGTCGATCTGGATGCAGTCCTGATAGGGGTGCTTGCGGCCGCCCTGGGGGGGCACGTTGGCCACGGTGCCCTCCAGCATCTTCAGCAGGGCCTGCTGCACGCCCTCGCCGGAGACATCACGGGTGATCGAGGGGTTTTCGCTCTTGCGGGCGATCTTGTCGATCTCGTCGATGTAGATGATGCCCCGCTGGGCCTGCTCCACATCCAGATCCGCCTTCTGCAGCAGCCGCAACAGGATGTTCTCCACGTCTTCACCGACGTAGCCCGCCTCGGTGAGGGTGGTGGCGTCGGCCACCGCAAACGGCACGTCGAGCATCTCGGCCAGGGTCTGGGCGAGAAGGGTTTTGCCGCACCCCGTGGGACCGATCAGCAGGATGTTGCTCTTGTGCAGGCGGGTGGCCGTCTGGTCGGTTTCGCCCTTGCCGTCGCCCTGCCAGGCCAGCCGTTTGTAGTGGTTGTAGACCGCCACCGACAGGTTCTTCTTGGCCTCTTCCTGTCCCACCACCTGGCGGTCGAGGAAGGCCTTGATCTCATGGGGCTTGGGCACCTCGGCCAGGGTGGGTGCCGGCTTGGACGTCTTCTTGGTGGGAGCCTTGCTGCGGCCGGTTTCCGGGGCGTGGCGGCCGCCACTGCCGCCGGCGCCCTGGCCGTCCACCAGTTCCTCATCCAGGATCTCGTTGCAGAGATCGATGCATTCGTCGCAGATGTAAACGCCGGGGCCGGCGATCAGTTTGCGCACCTGTTCCTGGGACTTGCCGCAGAACGAGCACTTCAGGTGGGCGTCGAACTTGGCCATCAGGCGGCGAGTGGCGAGCAGGGAGGTCCTGAGTCCAGGATCGACGGAAAAAACGGTTCGTCAGCCGACCTTAAGGATCAAACCAGGGCTGTGGCCGCGCTGGAGTCGGTCACCACCTGATCGATCAGGCCGTATTCAACCGCCTCTGCTGGGGAAAGGAAGTAGTCCCGATCGGTGTCCTCGGTGATCTTTTCGAGGGGTTGGCCGGTGTGTTCGGCCATCAGGCCGTTGAGGGTGTCCTTGAGGAAGAGGATTTCCTTGGCCTGGATCTCGATGTCGACGGCCTGCCCCTGGGCTCCGCCGAGGGGTTGGTGGATCATGATCCGGGCATTGGGCAAGGCGAGCCGCTTGCCCTTGGTGCCGCCGGACAGCAGGAAGGCGCCCATGGAGGCCGCCAGGCCGTAGCAGATGGTCACCACGTCGGGGGACACCTGCTGCATGGTGTCGTAGATCGCCAGGCCAGCCGTCACGGACCCCCCTGGCGAATTCACGTAGATCTGGATGTCCTTTTCCGGATCCTCGGCTTCCAGGAACAGCAACTGAGCGACCAGGGAATCGGCCACCTGGTCGTCGATGCCGGTGCCCAGGAAGATGATCCGTTCGCGCAGCAGGCGCGAATAGATGTCAAAGGCGCGGTCGCCCTTGCCCGACTGCTCCACCACGGTGGGCAGCACCCCGGGGGAGCCACTGGGGCTCCAGCTGCTGTGGATGGGATGGCGGATGGTGGCGTCGATCACGCGCGGGGGAGGGCTCGTGGTTGCAATCTATGGGCTTTGGCCCGGCACCGGGCCCCGATCAGGCCTCGGCGCTGGCGTCGACCTTGGTTTCGCCTTTGGCTGCCTTGGCTTTGGCTTTCGCCTTGGGCTTGTCCGCAGCATCGCTCTCCAAGGCCGATTCGGGCGCCTTGTCGGTGATCGTGCTGTTGGCCTCGAGCCAGTCGAGCAGCTTTTCCCGCAGCAGGTCGTCGGCCACGGCCAGGCGCAGGCGCTCCGGATCGATGTTGCCCTGTTGGCTCAGGCCTCGGCTGATCTCCTTCACCTTGGCCTCCAGTTCCTTGGCCTCCACTTCAATCGCTTCAGCTGCGGCGAGGGCTTTGAGGGCCAGGCTGCGGCGGAGGCGCTCCTCGGCTTCGGGCCGTGAGGTGTCCATCAGGCTGCGCACCAGGTCGGGGGTGAACAGCTTTTTGACGTCCATGCCCTGCTGGGCGATCTGGCTGGCGGTCTGCTCCACCAGGTTGCGGATTTCCTGCTGCACGAGGGTTTCGGGCAGCTCCACCTCCAGCTCCTGCACCAGCGCGGCGAGCAGGGCGTCGTGGCGGTTGGCCTTGGCCCGGCGCTCGGCGTCCTCCTTGAGCCGGGTTTCCAGGTCGCTGCGCAGCTCCGCGAGGGTGGATT
>JBIIQK010000247.1:0-3111 GCA_044342135.1 Cyanobium sp. | reverse complement strand
AGCGACAGCCCACAGGAGCGCACCAGGGCGCCCACCTCCCCAGCCCGTTGGGGATGGCGGGGGACCAACAACAGACCGAAGCCCCGGCCCGCCAGATTCTGGCCACACCAGGCCCGCAGCCACTGCTGCTCCTCTCCGGGGTGGCTGCTGGCCAGCAGCAGGACCGGGCGTCCAGCAAACAGCTGATGCAGCCGTTGGACATGCCCTGCATCCACGGGCGGTGGAGCCGCATCGAGCTTGGTGGAGCCGGCAGCGCGCACATCGCGGGCGCCCAGCCGGCGGAAGCGCACGGCATCGGCTTGAGACTGGGCCAGGCAGACCTCCACCCTGGAGAGCAACCAGCCCGCATACCAGGGGAGGCGCCGATGCCGCCGGAAGGAGCGCTCGCTCATGCGGGCGTTGATCAGCTGCAGATGGGGCATGGCCTGCACGAGCTCTGGCCAGAGCTCGGCCTCAGCCAACAGTCCCAGCCGGGGCCGCCAGTGGCGGCGAAACGACAACAGAGCGAGCCAGTGGTCGATCGGCACGTATTGATGGATCACGCCAGCCGGCAAGACGCGCGCCGCCAGAGCTGCGGACGTGCGGGTGACGGTGGTGATCAGCACCCGTGGCGCACCCTGCCGGCTCTGCAGCTCGCGCAGCACCGGCAGCAGGCTGTTGAGCTCCCCGACGCTGGCGGCGTGAAACCACACCAAGGGGCCCGGGGGCCGGCGGCAGGTTGGCCAGCCGAGCCGCTCGATGACGCGCTTGGGGTCTTCCTTGCCCTGGGCCAGTCGCAGCAGCAACACCGCCAACCACAGGGGCGTCAGCGCCAGGGACAGCAACCGGTAGAGGCTCAGCAACAACAGGGGGGAGAGCGTCACAGCGACGGCTCCCCAGCCAGACAGGCCGCCTGGCGAAGACCCGCTGCCAGCCGCTCCTGTTCCTGGTCCAGGGGGCCCTCGGAACGCAACGGCTCTCCAAGGGCGATCACCACACGCGAGAAGGGCAGGGGCAGCACCGACCGATCCCAGGAGCGCAGACGGTGGACGCGGGAAGAGGAGACCGCCACCGGAACGATCGCGCAACCGGAGAGCTGGGCCAGGTGGATCACCCCAGCTTTGACCTGCTCAGCCGGTCCCTTGGGCCCATCCGGCGTGATGCACACCGACTGGCGCTGGTCCAGAACCCTGCGGAGCTGCAAATAGGCCTTGAGGCCACCGCGGGTCGAGGAACCCGCCACCACCTTCAGGCCCCGGAGCCGCACGGCCACCGCCACGATCTGGGCATCCCGATGGGCGCTGAGCAGCACGGTGATGGGCTGGCGCGTGAAGCCCCGCAGCAGCGGCACAAAAAAGGCATGGCGGTGCCAGAGGGCGAAGATCACGGCAGCGCCCTGCTCCGTCACCAACTGGTCCACCCCGGGATGGACCTGAAAGCGGATCCGGGAGGTGCGACGAAACAACTCGCCGTAGGCATTGAGGAGCACCCCGGCCAAGGTGGCCAGGAGGCGGTTGTTGAACAGCGTTCGTTTCTTCGCCAAACCAAATCACCTGCTTCGGCCAGCTCAGGCACCCAGCCTGCTCGCCCCTGGATCAGGGAGGGCCAGGCATGGAAGCCGGATCAACAGAAAGCCCCTGAGGACCGCCCGGAGGCGACCCTGCAGGGGCCTTTCGAAACGGCCAACCTGAGGGGTTCAGGCGGAACCCACGCCCACGTAGGAGCCGTAGAAGAACAGACCCACCACAAAAATGACAGCCATGCCACCGGCGGTTGCCACGAGCCAAAGGGGCAACACCCCTTCGGTCCAGCGGGAGCGCCAGGCCACGGCCGGACGGCCATCAGGAAGACGGTCGGGAATCCGACCGTCAGGCAGGTTGGACTTCTTGCCGCTCATCGGGGGCTCTCCTGGTGACGTGAATCAGGGATCAGTTGAAGAAATAGCTCGAGAAGAGAATGCCAATCGTGAACACGAACAGCAGTCCCAGAAAGAGGCTGGTGCGGTTCAGCTCAACCGGCAGATTGTTGGGGTTGGGGGAGCGTTGCATGGCTGGTGGTGAGAAACCGGCTCAACGGCGAACGAATTGCATAGCGGCCAGAGCACCCAGGAAAAACACCGTGGGAATGCCAAGGGCATGCACCGACAACCACCGGACCGTGAAGATCGGGTAGTTGCGGGGCGTGGTCGAAACGGGAGACTGGGTCATGGCTTATTGCAGGCGCAGGTCAAGCTGGCTCTTGCCCTCGTAGCGCTGGCTCACGACAGGAGCCTTGCTTTCCTGAGCCTGGAAATAGGCATCAGGGCGAGGCGTGCCAAAGGCGTCGTAGGCCAGGCCCGTGGACACGAACAGAAAGCCAGCCAAAAAGATGGCGGGCAGGGTGACCGCATGGATCACCCAGTAACGAATGCTCGTGATGATCTCGAAGAACGGGCGTTCTCCAGTTGAGCCGGCAGCCATAGCGACAAGCGTTCAGCTCGGAGATCCTAGGGGTGCGCCCGCGGCGGATGGGAGCGGAACGGCGCCTTGGTTACAGAAGTTGGCGGCCGCCCAGGGGGCAGCCCTCCGCGTCAGCCCACCCAGCGCAGCAGGGAGCCCCGCTCGCCCAACACGAAGCCCTTGCCGTCGGGGCTGAAGCTGATGCGGGTGAAGTTGGAGGGCTGGGCAGCCCCCACCGGATCCTTCTGCCAGGTCTTGCCGCCATCGCTGGACACCAGCAGGGTGCCGCTGCCGCCACCCGTCCAAATCGAGCCATCAGGGGCCCAGGCCATGTCGAGATAGCCGTAGCCATTGGTGATCGGCACCACGGCCTTGCCCCACTCCTCCACGTTGGCGGCGTCGGGGTTGAAGCGGATCTGGGCGCCGCGGGCCAGCATCCAGAGGGTTCCATCGGGCTGGAAGCCCATCGACTGCAGCCGCTGGCTGCTCATGCGCTGGTGGGGCTGCCAGGTGCCCTGACCAGGATCCCAGGTGGAGAAGAAGTTGCCCAGGCTGCTGACGCTCACATAGCGACCGTCGTCGAAGCGGCGCAGCTCCCGCACCGCACCGGCGGCGTCCTCCACCTCGGCCTGCCAGTTGGTGCCGCCGTCGCGGGTTTCATAAACGGCTCCGACATTGGTGGCGAGCTCTGCCT
>JBIIQK010000246.1:0-3122 GCA_044342135.1 Cyanobium sp. | reverse complement strand
TGGAAGTGATGCACGAGCGCAACGCTCACAACTTCCCGCTGGACCTGGCCGCTGCAGAAGCCACCCCCGTGGCTCTGACGGCCCCCGCCATCGGCTGAATCCAGCCGTTCGGCTAAGGCTGAACAAGCACAACGGAATCCCGCAAGCCCCCTCCTCGGAGGGGGCTTTTTCATGGCTAAGCCAACGCATCTGGCTTGCTGCCCTGTTCAAGCTCGCAAGGGACACCAGACCCCGGCGGGCTCCATCGGGTGATGGGGCAATCAAACCGGCTGGCGGGCGTTCCTGGTTGGGGCAACGGTCTGGAGCCGCCGGACTGCCGCCACCCCAGTTCCTAATCTGACGCCAACCTCGTTTTCCCATGGGCAGCAGCTTCGGCCAGCTCTTTCGGATCAGCACCTTCGGCGAATCCCATGGCGGTGGTGTCGGCGTGATCGTCGACGGCTGTCCGCCCCGCCTCAGCCTCGACCTGGACGCGATCCAGCGCGAGCTCGACCGGCGCAAACCCGGGCAGAGCAAGATCACCACGCCGCGCAAGGAAGACGATCGCCTTGAGATCCTCAGTGGCCTGCTCGACGGGGAAACCCTGGGCACGCCGATCGCCATGGTGGTGCGCAACAAGGACCAGCGCCCTGGTGACTACCAGGAGATGCAGGTGGCCTTTCGGCCCTCCCATGCCGATGCCACCTATCAGGCGAAATACGGCATCCAGGCCCGCAGCGGCGGCGGACGGGCCTCAGCCCGCGAAACCATCGGCCGGGTGGCCGCGGGCGCCATCGCCAAACAACTTCTCGCCAAAACCCATGGCACCGAGGTGATCGCCTGGGTCAAGCGCATTCACGACCTGGAAGCCACGATCGACCCCGACCAGGTGACCCTCGAGGCGGTGGAATCGACCATCGTGCGCTGCCCCGATCCAGACACCGCCAGTCGGATGATCGAACGGATCGAAGCGATCGGCCGCGAGGGCGATTCCTGTGGCGGGGTGATCGAGTGCGTGGTTCGGCGGCCGCCGGTGGGCCTGGGCATGCCGGTGTTCGACAAGCTGGAGGCCGACCTGGCCAAGGCGGTGATGTCGCTGCCCGCCACCAAGGGCTTCGAGATCGGCTCGGGCTTTGCTGGGACCCTGCTCAAAGGCAGCGAGCACAACGATGCCTTCCTGCCCACCACCGATGGCTCATTGCACACCGCCACCAACAACTCCGGCGGGATCCAGGGCGGCATCAGCAATGGGGAAGCGATCGTGATCCGGGTGGCGTTCAAACCCACCGCCACGATCCGCAAGGAGCAGCAGACCATCGATGCCAGCGGGGCGGCCACCACGCTCGCCGCCAAGGGTCGACATGACCCGTGCGTGTTGCCCCGGGCCGTGCCGATGGTGGAGGCCATGGTGGCCCTGGTGTTGGCCGATCACCTGCTGCGCCAGCAGGGCCAGTGCAGCCTGTGGTGATCGACAGCGAGCCTGCCCGCCTACAGCGCGGCCGCTGTTGGCTGTAGGCCGTTGGCGCTCGCCACGGAGGCAGAGGCCGCAGCCGTTGTGCCCCCCAGCCGTCCCACGGCCTTGGCCATCCGCCGGGCGGCAGAGGATCCGGCCCGTTTGGTGGAGACCGCCGTGGACGCAGCCGTCTTCCGGGCTGGCTTCCTGGCAGCAGGCTGCTTCGCCGCAGCCTTCTTGGCCACCGCAGGCTTCTTGGCCGCAGAGGGTTGGGCTGCAGCGGGTTTTGCAGCAGCCTTCTTGGCAACAGCGATCTTCCTCGCAGCAACCGGCTTCTTCGCAGCAGCAGGCTTCTTCGCGGCAACCGGCGTCTTCGCGGCAACCGGCGTCTTCGCAGCTGCGGCTGGCTTCACAGCTGGTTTCTTGGCCGCTGCCTTGCGGGGCGCGGAAGCCGCCTTGGGCGTCCGGCTGCGATGGCTGAGCACCATCGCCCATTCGGCGTCGGTGAGATTGGCGGGCTTAGCCCCATGGGCATCGGCCACCTTGGCGGCCTTCTCGATATCCGTGATCAGGTTTTTCCAGGACGTGGCAAAACGCTTGTCGGACTGCGACTTGGCACCACTTTCCACCAGGGTTTCGATCACCCCGGCAGCGGAGACTTTCTTGCGGCGGCGATTGAAAATTTCCTTCTGAAGCTGGGCGATCAGGGCATCGGCCTTGTCGCTGAGCTTGACGGTGAGCTGAGACATAAAAGGAGGCAACCTCTGTCTCAGCTGTAGCACTGCAGACTCGCAACGGCAACAATCAGGCGCTATCGGCTCCCCAGGCGCTCGACAAGCCCGGCCAACGCCTCCCAATCCGCGTCATCGACGAGCGATCCTCCCAGGGCGACCGCGTCGAGCCCGGCAGCCAACCAAGCCTCGACATCGTTCGGGCCCAGACCTCCGGCCGCGATGCAATGGGGCAGGCCCTGCAACCCCGCCAGGGGGCCCGCAAGCCGCTGCCAGTAAGCACACCCCAACGGAGCAGCAGGAAACAACTTCACGAGGGAACACCCCCAGGCCCGGGCCTGATGCACCTCCGTCGGCGACATCACCCCGGGCACAAACGCCAACCGCAGCTGACGGGCCCGCTCCACCAAGGCGTGCTCCAACACCGGGGACACGGCGTATGCCAGACCAGCAGCCTCGGCAGCTTCCAAACCCGAGAGATCCACCACGGAAGCCGCACCCAAAGCCAGCTGAGGACAGCGCTGCCGCAGCTCTTGCACCGAAGACACCCAGAGGGGATGGGCACTCCAGGCGACTTCAACGTGCTGCACCCCCAGGGCCTGGAGACGCTCCAAGGAGGGCAGAAGCACGAGGGGATCAAACGCACGAAGCACCACCAGCAAGGGCTGGCGATGCAACGCGTCAATCAGTCCGGCTTCCAGCTCAGACGTATGCGGCAACCTTCACGTCGCTGCGCTCCAGCAGCTCCTGGAGATCGTCGGCGTCGACCGTCTCCTTTTCCACGAGCATGTCGGCCAGCTCATCGAGGACCGAACGGTTCTCGACCAGGACAGAGGTGGCGCGCTTGTAGGCCTCAGCCACCAGCTCACTGACTTCTTCGTCGATGGCAGCGGCGGTGTCCTCGGAAAAATCCCGTTCTGCGGCAATGTCGCGGCCCAGGAACATGCCCCCCTGGCTGC
>JBIIQK010000245.1:0-3133 GCA_044342135.1 Cyanobium sp. | reverse complement strand
GACAACATCACCAATCTGCTGTTGGCCGCTGTGGGCTCGGGCGAGAACCGCATCGAGCGCGAAGGCCTCAGCCTCAGCCATCCCTGCCGCTGCCTGCTGATCGCCACCTACAACCCCGAGGAGGGGGTGGTGCGGGATCACCTGCTGGATCGTTTCGCCATCTGCCTGAGCGCCAACCAGGTGCTGGAGCTGGATCAGCGGGTGGAGATCACCCGCAGCGCCATCGGCCACGCCGAGAGCAGCGAGGTGTTTCGCGCCCAATGGCAGGAGGACACCGATGCCCTGGCCACCCAGCTGTTGCTGGCGCGCCAGTGGCTGCCGGATGTGCAGATCTCCCGCGAGCAGATCACCTATCTGGTGGCCGAGGCCCTGCGGGGCGGCGTGGAGGGCCACCGCAGCGAGCTCTATGCCGTGCGGGTCGCCCGCGCCCATGCGGCCCTCAGCGGCCGCGACCGGGTGGAAGCCGACGACCTGCAGGTGGCCGTGCGGTTGGTGATCGCCCCCAGGGCCCTGCAGCTGCCGCCGCCGGATCCCGATCAGCCACTGGAGCCGCCGCCCCCGCCGCCACCCCAGGCTGAGCAGGAGCCCGACCAGCCCGAGCCCCCCGAAAACGAGCAGGAACCCGACGAGCCCGAGGACGACAACCCCGACGACGAGGAGGAGGACACCCCCGAGGATCAGGCGCCTCCCCAGGTGCCCGAGGAGTTCCTGCTCGATCCGGAAGCCATCGCCATCGACCCCGATCTGTTGCTCTTCAATGCCGGTAAGGCCAAGAGTGGCGGCAGCGGCAGCCGCGCCGTGGTGTTCAGCGACTCCCGCGGCCGCTACGTGAAGCCGATGCTGCCCCGCGGCCCCGTGAAGCGCATCGCCGTGGATGCCACCCTGCGGGCGGCGGCTCCGTATCAGAAATCCCGTCGCGAGCGCGAACCCCATCGCACTGTGATCGTCGAAGACGGCGACCTGCGGGCCAAGCAGCTGCAGCGCAAGGCTGGTGCCCTGGTGATCTTCCTGGTCGATGCCAGTGGTTCCATGGCCCTCAACCGCATGCAGAGCGCCAAGGGCGCCGTGATCCGGCTGCTCACCGAGGCCTACGAAAACCGCGACGAAGTCGCCTTGATTCCCTTCCGCGGCGAGCAGGCCGAAGTGCTGCTGCCCCCTACCCGCTCGATCACCGCCGCGCGCCGGCGGCTGGAATCGATGCCCTGCGGTGGCGGTTCACCCCTGGCCCACGGCCTCTCCCAGGCGGCCCGGGTGGGAGCCAATGCCCTGGCTACTGGCGATCTGGGCCAGGTGGTGGTGGTGGCCATCACCGATGGCCGCGGCAACGTGCCCCTCAGTCGCTCCCTCGGTCAGCCCCAGCTCGAGGGCGACGAGCCGGTGGACCTCAAGGAGGAGGTGAAGCAGGTGGCCAGCAGATACCGGGCCCTGGGCCTGAAACTGCTGGTGATCGACACCGAGCGGAAGTTCATCGGCAGTGGCATGGGCAAGGATCTCGCCGAGGCCGCCGGTGGCAAATACGTGCAGCTGCCCAAGGCCAGTGATCAGGCCATTGCCGCCATTGCCATGGAGGCGATCAGCGGGGTTTAGCGCCGCCGTTTGCACGGGCCGCCTTGTCCCGTTCCAGCCCGGTCTGGGCGGGGTAGAGCTCGTCGAAGAATTTGCCCAGTCCCACCGCCACGCTGCGGATGCCGTCCATGAAGCGGGGGTCATCCGTCAGCTTGGTCACGTCACCGCCCACCGCGTTCCATTTGGCGGTGAGCTGTTCCGCGTTGGTCACGGTGGTCTGCAGCTCCTGCAGTGTTTTGGGATTGTCGAGGGCGGCCAGGACTCGCTTCAGGTGGGCGCTGCTGCTGTTGAGGTTGGTGATCGTGGGCTGGGCGGCTTTCACCGTCGATTCCAGTTCCCGGGCCAGGGCCTGGCCGTCTTTCATGAAGGCGGAGGTGTCCTTGGCGGTGCGATCGAAGCTGTTGGCGGCGGTGGACACCTTGCTCAGCAGCTTCATCTGGTCCGTTTCCACCAGCATCTTGTGCATCAGGGCGGTCACGCTGCTGAGGCTCGGCCCCTGAACTCCCGCGATGGTGGCCCCATTGCAGAGGGCCAGGGAGGGATTGCAGGCTTTGGAGCGGGGGTTCGGCGAGCCCGCCGGCAGGGCTTTGCCCGTGCTGATCAGGGCGACTTCCGCTTCGCCGCCCAACAGGGAGGCTTCGCCGATCTCCGCCATGGCGGGCCGGGCCAGATTGAGGTCGGGGTGGTTGATTTCCAGCTCGGCAATCACCGCGTCCGGGGTGACCCGCACCCGCCGCACGCTGCCCACCAGCACCCCTCGATACACCACTGGAGAGCGCTCGGCCAGCCCCGCGGCTTCCTCGAAGCTGGCATTCACCGTCCAGTTCTGACGGCTCAGGGAGATGCCGCGCAACCAGAAGGACAGCCCAACCGCGCTGGCGATGGCCGCCAGCAGGGAGAAGCCGACGATCGCTTCACGGATACTGCGGCGCATGGACTCAGAGCTCCGCCGGCTGCATCGGTCCGCGCAGACTACCGCTCCTGAACTGCACCACGTAGGGATCGCTGCAGGTCCGGTACTCATCCACCGTGCCACTCCAGCGGAACTGGCCGTCGTAGAGCAGCACCACTCGTTCCGCCGCCCGTTCGATGGTGCTGTGCACGTGGCTCACCACCACGGACGTGGCCCCCGCGACATCGGTGGTGCGCACGATCAGGTCTTCGATCCGGGTGCAGGCCACCGGGTCGAGCCCGGCGGTGGGTTCGTCAAACAGCAGCAGGGGCATTTGGTCTGTTGATTTGCCGGGATCGTCGATCAGGGCCCGGGCAAAGCTGACCCGCTTCTGCATGCCGCCGCTGAGTTCTCCGGGCAGCTGCTCTTCGATGCCATGCAGGCCCACGGCGTTGAGGGCAGCACGCACCCGGTCCCGAATCTCCCGGTCGCCCAGGCGTCCGTAGCGGTAGAGGAGGAAGCCAACGTTTTCGCGCACGTTCAGGGATCCGAGCAGGGCTGGGTTCTGAAACACCAGCCGCACGTCGGGAGGGGTGCGTTGATCCAGGCGCAAATAGGTCTGGGGTAGCCCGTAGAGGCTCAGGGATCCGGAGCTGGGCAGCTGCAGCCCGGCCA
>JBIIQK010000244.1:0-3137 GCA_044342135.1 Cyanobium sp. | reverse complement strand
CGACCCCGAAACTCTGGGCCAGATGCAACACCGTGCGCTGGCGGATCGTGCTCTGAAAGGCAAAGCGATCCCCGAGCAGCCCGTTGCGCAGCATCCAGTCGACGATCAGGCCCTCCCGCAGGGCCCGGTCGCACACCACCAGCTCCCGCACCTGCAACATCGCCATCGCGGTCTGCAGGATCAGGGCCCCCGGCACGATGATTTCCGCCCGCCGGTCGTTGATGGCGGGCAGGGCGCGGCGTTGCTCCGGGGTCATCGCCAGCAGCCGGGCGGTGAGCTGGTCGACCCGCTCCCGGCTGAGCCGGTAGCCCTGCAGCTTCAGCGGGGGCTTGGGATCCTCCGCCGCCGCCAGGGCGGCCAGGGCCATGGCCGTGCCACTGGTGCCCACCATCAGCGGCTGTTCCCCCGGGCGGAGCGCGGCCCTGACCTCGGCCACGGCGGGGTCGAGGGCGCCCTGGATGTAGGCCTGGAGAAAGGAGCGGCGGTCCACGGGGAGGGGATCCTGCTGGCAGAACTCCCGCTGGAGCCGCACCGCCCCGATGCGGGTACTGCTGAAGGAGCGGCCATCCCGGCCATCGGCCAGCACCAGCTCCGTGGAGCCGCCGCCGATGTCGATGATCAGGTGGGGCTGGTCGCCAAAGGCCATGCCGGAGAGCACGCCCAGGTAGATCAGCCGGGCCTCCTCCGGCCCGCTCACCAGATCCACATCCAGATCGAGCTGCTCCTGCAGGGCCACTAGAAAGTCGCGGCCATTGGGGGCTTCCCGCACGGCGCTGGTGGCGGCCGTCACGATTTGCTCCACGCCATGGCTGAGGGCCAGATCGCGGTCGTGGCGAAGGGTGCGGAAGGCGCGCTCGATGGCCTCCGCACTGAGTTCGCCGGTGTGGGGATCCCGTTCCCCAAGCCGGGTGGTGGCCTTCTCCGCCAGCAGCACCGAGAAGCTGCACAGCTCCGGATCCACCTCCGCCACAAGCAGGTGAATCGAATTGGTGCCGATGTCAATCGCGGCCACCCGGCGCCGGCCGGCCTGCTTGGGGGTGGGGGCCTGCACCATCAAGGTCGGCGGTTGGCACTGGGGCGCCACTTTGCCATCCGTGGTCCTGGCCGGCGGCACACCTAGGGTTCGCCGCAACGGAATGGGGGCATGGCCAACTCCGCGATCGGCACCAGGTTGCGCGCCTGGCTCGAACTGGTGCGCTGGCACAAGCCCAGTGGCCGCCTGATCCTGCTGATTCCCGCCGGCTGGAGCCTCTGGCTCACCCCCAACGCGCCGCCGCCAGGGCCGCTGGTGGGGTTGATCGTGCTGGGGGGACTGGCCGTGAGCGCGGCGGGCTGTATCGCCAACGACCTCTGGGACCGCCGCATCGACCCCCTGGTGGAGCGCACCCGCAGCCGGCCCATCGCCGACGGGCGGGTCGGGGTGGCTGAAGCCGCCGCGCTGCTGGTGCTGGCCCTGCTGCTGGCCCTGGCGGTGCTGTTGGTGTTGATGGTGGAGCTGCCGGCCGCCAGCCGCAGCCTCTGCCTGCTGCTGGCGCTCGCCGCCCTGCCACCGGTGCTCCTCTATCCCTCCGCCAAGCGCTGGTTCGGCTACCCCCAGCTGGTGTTGGCCCTGTGCTGGGGCTTCGCGGTGCTGATTCCCTGGGCCGCCGCCACGGGCTCCCTGGCCGGCGGCTGGCCCCTGGCCCTGGTGTGGCTGGCCACCCTGCTGTGGACCTTCGGTTTCGACACGGTGTACGCCATGGCCGACCGGGACGACGACCGGGCCATCGGGGTGCGCAGCAGTGCCCTCAGCCTGGGGCCACACGCCCCGTTGGCGGTGGGCCTGAGCTATGGCCTGGCCGCTCTGGCCCTGGGCTTGGCCGCTGGCCTACAGGGCTGCGGCTGGATCACCTGGCCGCTACTGCTGCTGGCCGCCGCAGGCATGCAGCGCGAAGCCGCCCTGCTGCGCCGCCCCCAGCTGCCGCGCTCCGCCTATGGCCGCCACTTCAGCCGCCAGGTGCAGCTGGGGGGCCTGCTGTTGCTGGCCCTGGTGCTCGGTCAACTGCCATGACCCAGCCCCTCAGCCGCCCGATTCGGCTACCCGAGCCCCTGCGGCCCGGGGATCGGGTGCAACTCGTGGCGGCCAGCTCGGCCCTTGATGGGGAAGACGCCCAGGCCCGGCTGCAGGCCGGCATCGCCGTGCTCGAGGGATGGGGGCTGCAGGTGGAGCCCGCTCCGTTGCAGGAACGGCGCTGGGGGTACCTGGCCGGCCGCGATCCGGAACGGCGCGGCGACCTGGAAGCGGCGGCCCGGCGTGGTGCGGACCTACTGGCCTGCGTACGGGGAGGCTGGGGGGCCGCCCGCCTGCTGGAGGAGCCCCTGGGGCTGCAGCACCGCTGGCTGCTGGGCTTCTCCGACGTCACCTCCCTGCTCTGGGCCCAGCTGGCCCAGGGCCAGGGCGGCGCCATCCACGGCCCCCTGCTCACCACCCTGGCCGCCGAGCCGGCCTGGAGCCAGGAGCGGCTGCGGCAGCTGCTCTTCGGCGAACCCCTGGCCGACCTCCAAGGGGAGGGATGGAGTGGCGGCGCCGCCACAGGCCCCCTGCTGGCGGCCAACCTCACGGTGGCCACCCACCTGCTGGGCACACCCCACCTGCCGGATCTGCGCGGGGCGATCCTGGTGCTGGAGGACGTGGGCGAGGCCCCCTACCGGATCGAGCGGATGCTCACCCACTGGCGCCTCAGCGGCGCCCTCCAGCAACTGGCGGGCATCGGCCTGGGCCAGTTCACCGACTGCGACGACACCTCTGCTGACGACTCCCCCTCCAGCGAACAGGCGCGGGATCGCTTCAGCCTGGAGCAGGTGCTCCGGGAGCGCACCGCCGACCTCGGTGTGCCGGTGCTGAGCGGCCTGCCCGTCGGTCACGTTGCAGGCAATGCGGCCCTCCCCCTGGGGGCCTGGGCCGAACTCGACGCCGACGGCGGCCGGCTGCGGGTGCTGCCGGGCTGAACGCTGGCGCCGCTCACTTCCGGGCCGCCAACACCGCTTCCGCCACGGTGAGATCGAAGCGGGTGGTGAGCTTGATGTTGGACGGGGGCGCCTCCAGCACCTGCACCGGCAACCCCAGCCGTTCAAACAGGGCCGCGTCATCGGTGACG
>JBIIQK010000243.1:0-3147 GCA_044342135.1 Cyanobium sp. | reverse complement strand
GGATCTCCTCGATCCGGCCGGCATAGCGGGCACTGCGTTGCCTGGCCTGCTGCTCCACCAGGGCGTTGATCTCCTGCAGGCGCTCCACCTTCACGTCCTCGCTCAGCTGGTCCGGCCAGTCGGCGGCTGGGGTGTTGGGCCGCGGCGAGTAGGCGGCGGTGTTCACCGCATCGAAGCCGATCTCCTCAATGAGGGCCAGGGTACGGCGGAACTGGGCGTCGGTTTCGCCCGGGAAGGCCACGATCACATCGGCGCTGATCGCGGCATCGGGCATGCGTTCGCGGATGCGCTCGACGATGCGGCGGTAGCGATCCACCGTGTAGCCGCGGGCCATCGCCTTGAGCACGGCGTCGTCGCCGCTCTGGAAGGGCACGTGGAAGTGCTCGCACACCTTGGGCAGGTCGGCGCAGGCGTCGATCAGCCGCTCGGTGAAGTAACGCGGATGGCTGGTGGCGAAGCGGATCCGCTCGATCCCTGCCACGTCGTGCACGTGCTGGAGCAGGTCGGTGAGGGTGTGGGCGCGGCGGCCTTCGGGGGTGATGCCGGGCAGGTCGCGGCCATAGGCATCGATGTTCTGGCCCAGCAGGGTGATCTCCTTGAACCCCTGGGCGGCCAGGCCCTCCATCTCGAGCTTGATGGCGTCGGGCAGGCGCGATTGCTCCTGGCCCCGCACCGAGGGCACCACGCAGTAGGTGCAGCGCTCGTTGCAGCCGTAGATCACGTTCACCCAACCGCACACCTGGCTGTCACGCCGGGCGGTGGTGATGTCTTCGAGGATGTGGTGCTCTTCGGTGGCCACCACCTGCTGCCCCTGCTCCACCTGGGCCAGCAGCACATCGAGCCGGTTGGCGTGCTGGGGGCCCATCACCAGATCCAGCTCGGGCACCCGCCGCAGCAGGGATTCGCCCTCCTGCTGGGCCACGCAGCCTGCCACCACCAGGGTGAGGTTGGGGTTGGTGCGCTTGCGTTGCGCCTGGCGCCCCAGATAGCTGTACACCTTCTGTTCCGCGTTGTCGCGGATGGTGCAGGTGTTGTAGAGCACCAGGTCGGCGCTGTGTTCGTCGGCGCCGGCCCGATAGCCCATCGCTTCGAGGATTCCGGCCATGCGCTCGGAATCCGCCTTGTTCATCTGGCAGCCGAAGGTGGTGATCCAGTAGCTGCCGCGGGTGCTGAGGGTGCTGGCCGTCATCGCACCAGTTTCGGCCATCGGGTTCTGGGGCTGGGTGGGTGCGGGCAGGGGTGGCGTTGGGCCGGTGTCCTGAAGTCTGTACAAGCTGTACGGATTTCAGAACGCGTGCGGTCCGCGTGCCAGCTTGAAGGCAGCGCCCCAGCCCCATGCGCCTGAGCCTGCAACGCGTTCAGCTCACCAAGGCCGTGCCCCTGGCCATCAGCCGCGGCACGACGGCGGCGGTGGAGCACCTGCTGGTGCGCCTGGAGCACGACGGGCTCACGGGCATTGGCGAGACCGGCGGCTTCGACACCGGCCATCGCCACTACGACACCGATGCCGTGGCGGCGGAGCTGGAGGCCCTGGCTCCCCAGTTGGCGGCGCTGGAGCCCCAGCCCCTGCAGGCCCTGGAGCCCCTGCTGGTTGCCCTCAGCCCGCCGGCCCGCTGTGGCCTCGATCTGGCCCTGCACGACTGGTGGGGCAAGCGGTTGAACCAGCCGCTGCACCGGCTCTGGGGGCTGGATCCGGGGGCCTGTGTCGCCACCAGCGTGACCCTCGGTTTAGGCCCCCCCGGGGCTGTGCTGGCGCGGCTCGAGCGCTGGTGGCTGCAGCTGCCCGCCACCCGGATCAAGCTCAAACTGGGTAGCCCCGAGGGGGTGGCCCACGACCTGGAGCTGCTGGAGGTCGTGGCCGGGGCCCTGGAGCAGCGGCGCCAGAGCACCGGCGGCGCCTGCGAGCTGCAGGTGGATGCCAATGGCGGCTGGGATCTGGGCACGGCCCGGGCCATGCTTGACCCCCTGGAGCGGGCCGGGGTGGTGCTGCTGGAGCAGCCCCTGGCGCCCCTGCAGGACCTGGACCTGGACACGGCTGGCTTTGAGGCCCTGGAGCTCGACTGCCCGATGCCGTTGGTGGCCGATGAGAGCTGCTGGAACCTGGCCGATCTGGTGCGGCTGGCCCCCTACGTGGACGGCATCAACATCAAACTGCTTAAAAGCGGTGGCCTGGCTGAGGCTGGGCTGATGGCCCTGGCGGCCCGGCGGCTGGGGCTGGGGGTGATGGTGGGCTGCTACTCGGATGCGGCCCTGCTCAACGGTGCCGCCGCCCAGTTGCTGCCCCTGGTGACCTGGCCCGATCTCGACAGTCACCTCAACCTGGTGGACGACCCCTTCACCGGGCTGAACCTGGCGGGCGACCGGCTGGTGCCGCCCCCCGGCCCCGGGCTGGGTATTTCGCTCGCGGAGGCTTTGCCATGTTGAGCGCGTCCGCTCCGATCGTGCTGCTGCAGCACGGCGGCCTCGATGACCTCTCCGGCAAGACCGGCCTGGCGATGCTGCGCTACCGCTCCGGGCCGATCGTGGCGGTGATCGATCCGGCCTTCGCCGGCGCCGAGCTGAAGGCCATCACCGGCATCGACCGCGCCGTGCCGGTGGTGGCCGACATGGCGGCGGCCCTGGCCTACGGCCCCGAGGTGGCGGTGGTGGGGCTGGCCCCCTCCGGTGGCCGCTTGCCCCCGGAGATGCGCGCCGATGTGCTGGCGGGGCTCCAGGCGGGGCTGAACCTGGCCAGTGGCCTGCACAGCCGTTTGGCCGACGACCCGGAGTTTGCCGCCATCCCGTTGCGCTCCGGCCAGTGGATCTGGGACCTGCGCCAGGAGCCCGAGGGCCTCGAGGTGGCCACGGCCCGCGCCGCCGCCCTGCCCTGCCGACGGCTGCTGGCGGTGGGCTCCGACATGGCCGTCGGCAAGATGAGTGCCTGCCTGGAGCTGCAGGCCGAGGCCCGGCGTCGGGGCTGGGATGCCCGTTTTGTGGGCACGGGCCAGGCCGGGATCCTGATCGCCGGCACCGGGGTGGCCCTCGATGCGGTGCGGGTGGATTACGCCGCCGGCGCCGTGGAGGCGGCGGTGCTGGAGGCGGCGGGGGGAGCCGGGCCAGAGACGCTCGTGCTGGTGGAGGGTCAGGGATCGCTCGGCCATCCAGGCT
>JBIIQK010000242.1:0-3158 GCA_044342135.1 Cyanobium sp. | reverse complement strand
GATCCACCGTCAGGACTGCTCCAACGTGGCCCAGGTGCCGGCCGAGCGCCGCCTGCCGGTGCGCTGGAATCCCACCGCTGAGGCCCGGCCGCGCCGCTATCCGGTGCAACTGCGCATCGAGGTGCTTGACCGCGTGGGGGTGCTCAAGGACATCCTCACCCGCCTCTCCGATCACCGCATCAACGTCAGCGACGCCCGGGTGCGCACCAATCCGGGCAAGCCCGCCCGCATCGACCTGCGCGTGGAACTGGAGAGCGCCGGCCAGCTCACCAGCACCATGAACCAGATCCGCTCCATGGCGGATGTGCTCGACATTGCCCGCACGGGCATCGGCTAGGGGCCCAGGCCAGGCCCTACGGGAGGGTGAAGCCCGAGGTGTTCAGGTGCTTGAGGTCGAGCATCACCAGGGTGAGCCAGACCAGTAGGGCCACCCCGCCAAAGGAGCCCAGCACCAGCAGCAGGCCGGACAGTGCCGACCGGGAGGAGTCCTTGCCGTCAGCCACAAGCGCCTGATTGATGGGTCCTGATCTTCTCACCCCTGGCGGGGCCCTGGGTGAGGGTCTGACCACAGGGCCCTGCCACCGTGACGACGGCTACTGCGTCGAGCCGATGGGCCCTCTACAACCTGCCCATCCCGCGGATGCCACGCCATGACCTCCGAGCAGGCGGCCCAGCTGATCGATGAGACCCTCGACCTGGTGCATCAGCGCCTCCAGGACCTCCAGGCCCAGTGCCTGTCCCGGGAGCAACACGCCCTGGCCCAGGAGTTCCGGGAGTGGCGTCATCCCGAGGGCGGCCACATCGACCTGATGGTGTTTCCCGGCCTGGCGAATCCCTGATCAGCCCTGGCGTTTGCCGCGCCGGTGTTCCCGCTCCAGCCACTGCCAGTAGAGCCAGCCTCCCAGCACGGCGCAGGCCACCCCCACCAGGGTGGAACCCAGCAGCAGGCGGCTGACGAAGCCTCCGCCGCTGTGCCAGATGCGGCCGGCCTGCAGGTCGTCGATGCCGGGCCAGCCGGCGCCAGGCCCGATCAGCCAGCAGCCGATCTGGTAGTTGAACCAATACAGCGGTAGGGAGGTGAACGGGTTGCTCACCCAGGTGCCGGCCGCCGCCAGCAGGTGGTTGCCGCGCACCGCGGAGGCCAGGGCCACGCTGAGCAGCATCTGCAGGCCGAAGAAGGGGTAGCAGCCGCAGAACAGCCCGGCGGCCAGACCCCGGGCCCGCTGGCCGTGGCTGCCCTCCTGGTGCCAGAGCCAGGCCAGCAGGCGCCGCAGTCGGCGGCCCAGGGCGGTGTGGGGCTGAAATGGGGGCATGCGTGTTGACGACTCCCAGACCACAGACACGATTGTGGCCATTGCCACGGCCGTGGCGCCGGGCGAAGGCAGTGTGGCGATCGTAAGGATCTCCGGCCCGCAGGCGGAGGGGATCGGCCGGCAGCTGTTTGCGGCGCCAGGGGGGCAGGCCTGGGAGAGCCACCGGGTGCTTTACGGCCATGTGGTGGATCCCACCAGTGGCGAGCGCGTCGATGAGGCCCTGCTGTTGCTGATGCGGGCCCCCCGCAGCTTCACCCGCGAAACCGTGGTGGAGCTGCACTGCCATGGCGGCCTGGTGGCGGTGCAGCGGGTGCTGGAGCTGGTGCTGGCGGCGGGGGCCCGTCGGGCCCTGCCGGGGGAATTCAGCCAGCGGGCCTTCCTCAACGGCCGGCTGGATCTCACCCGGGCCGAGGCGATCAGCGAGATGATCACGGCCCGCAGCCGCCGGGCCGCCCAGCTGGCCATGGCCGGCATCGACGGCGGCCTGCAGCAGTGCATCGGCGCCCTGCGGGAGCGCCTGCTGGACCAGCTGGCGGAACTGGAAGCCCGGGTGGATTTTGAGGAGGATCTGCCGCCGCTTGACCCGGCGGCGGTGGTGGCGGAGCTCGAAGCGGTGCGGCTGGCCCTGCGGCAGCTGGTGGCGGAGGCGCGTCAGGGGGAGCTGCTGCGGCAGGGGTTGCGGGTGGCGATTGTGGGTCGCCCCAACGTGGGCAAATCCAGCCTGCTCAACCTGCTGAGCCGTCGCGAGAAGGCGATCGTGACCGACCTGCCGGGCACCACCCGCGACCTGCTGGAAAGTGAGCTGGTGCTCGAGGGCGTGCCGCTTACCCTGCTCGATACCGCCGGCATCCGCTCCACCAGCGATCGGGTGGAGCAGCTGGGCATCGCCCGCTCCCGCGAGGCCCTGGCGGCGGCCGATGCGGTACTGCTGCTGTTTGATCTCAGTGCGGGCTGGACGGCCGAAGACGGCGAACTGCGGGCGCTGGTGCCCGAGGGTGCCGTGCTGCTGGTGGCGGGCAACAAGGCCGATGCCGCCGAGCTGCCCGTGGGCCTGGTGCCGCCCGGCGATGGGGCGCGGGCTCCGGCGGATGTGAGCTTCAGTGCGGTCAGTGGTGCTGGCCGCGACGCCCTGGTGGCCGAGCTGCTGCGCCGCTGCGGCGCCGGCTCCCTGGAGGGGGTGCAGGTGGCCCTCAATGCCCGCCAGCGGGATCTGGCCGGGGCGGCCGCGTCGAGCCTGGAGGCGTCCCTGGAGGCGGCCGGGCAGCAGTTGCCCTGGGATTTCTGGACGATCGACCTGCGTGCTGCCGTCCGTTGCCTTGGGGAGATCACCGGTGCCGAGGTGAGTGAGGCGGTGCTGGATCGGGTGTTTTCGCGGTTTTGTATCGGCAAGTAGGGGGCTTGCCAGACTGCCCCCAGTGCTGCTTCAGGTCCATGCCGTGCCCCCGCCCCTTGCCCACCCTGTTGGCTGTGGTCGCTGGCGTGGGAGCGATTGGTCCGGCGCTGGCCGCGTCACCATCCGCCCCCGCGGGCCTGGACCAGTGCCAGCCCCCGGCGGCGGGCACGTTTGTGGTGCTGGGCAGCGGTCAGCATCGGGGGGAACCCACGGCCCTGCTGATGCAGGAGCGCTGGCTGGCGGACGGCCGCATCGAGGGGGTGCGCTATCTGCGGGAGGGGCGTCGTTTCCGGGAAGACCGCTACACCGGCCAGGTGAAGGCCGACGCCCGGTGCTGGGCCCTGGTGGAGCGCCAGGGTTCGGCCGGTGCCATGGCTGAGGCCGTTGCCCTGGATCAGGCGGGCCGGCCTCGGACCTCACTGGTGGTGGCCCCCAGTGAGGTGCTGTCGTTG